>CAZOSQ010000388.1:0-3151 GCA_964582245.1 uncultured Bacteroidales bacterium
ATAAGATCACCGCTTATGGGTTGTAGAATAGCTGTAATGGCACCCATTGTCAATGCCATATACATAGCTTTACGATGAATATCTCGTTTGGGATTGATGTATAGAAGAATGGCATGTACACCGGCTACGGCAAAACTAGTTGCCACGAATGCAGCCAAAGTCATATGATGTGCTTGGGCAAACCAAGCTTTATTGAACATGGCTGCCACCGGGTCAATGTTAATCGCTTGCCCGTCCACCCAGTCAAATCCGGCGGGAGCATTCATCCATGCATTAGCGGCAACAACAAAAACACCTGATAATATACCACTAATACCAACGACAATACCCGCAAAAAGATGAACCCATTTTTTTAAACGGTTCCATCCGTAAAGATATAGGCCTAGTGCTATTGCTTCTATGAAAAATGCAGCTCCTTCCCAAGAAAATGGCATCCCGAAAATAGGACCTGCATGTTCCATGAAAGTAGGCCATAACAATCCTAATTCAAAAGATAATAAGGTGCCCGAAACGGCTCCCACGGCAAAGAAGATAGCAACTCCCTTGGCCCAAGCCTTGGCCAAATCTAAGTATTCTTCTTTCTTAGTCTTGATCCATTTCCATTCAGAAATAACCATCAAAACAGGCATTGTCATACCTATACAGGCAAAGATTATATGAAATCCAAGTGAAACCGCCATTTGAAGGCGGGCTGCTAAAAAATCATCCATGAGTTATTATAAATAATAGGTTATTACTACTTTTTATAGATATGAAACATACATGTTTAACAAAACGCAAACACAGGGGTATAATAATTCCTAAACATGTATGTTCCATCATACCAATTTAATACAAATTATTATATGATGAAAACATAGGTTCCATTCTTTTTTTATTTTTTATTGCTTTTCAGATCAATGGTGTTGTTTGTATAATCGGGTTGTTATTTTTTGAATAAGTAACAGAATTTTTAGAAAAAGGTTGACCAATACCTGGTTTTATTTTAATTGTCATGTCAACTATAGTATGGCAGGTAAGTCGAAGTTGTTTTTAATTTTTATAAAATAAAAAAAAAGTAAACATAGCCTTAGCACCTTCTTCATAAAATTGTGAAGGAGAAGCTACGTGAATCTGTTTTTAATGAAGTGAAAACACAATAGAACAAGTAGTTTAAAAAAAAATTAAAAGGGAAAACGGTAAACTAAACCTTCAAAAGCCAATAATTGATTTGATTGACGAGGTAGGGAACAAAAAGCAAACGGAAAATATCCCCCGGGACAATGTTAAAAATTGCTCCAATGTTTAAATTTCCTGGAAGGATCACCTAATTTTAAGGTCATTGATAGTTCATGGGTTCCAAATGTATAGGTTTGAAGAGAGTTGAAACCATAATCAAAGGCATAACCGATGAATAACTTATTTATTTTTAAGCCCCCGAAACAGACGAATGCATTTCTAGTCCTGTAAGTAACTCCTGCCCAAAAACCTTTCTCGTGGAAAATTTTAACACTTGCTTCCAGTAGCATGTTCCATTGTTCATTTGTTTTAAGCAAGACAGAAGGTTCTAAAGTTATGTTGTTCTTTAAGGAGTGGAGATATCCACCGGTTAACTGGTATTCCCGCAACATTTTATAAGAGTTGGTGGATTGGTTTTGATGCTTGATCCAAGATTCAGACAATTTTTGGATAGAAAGCCCGGTATAGAATTTCGGGTGATCAAGGAAAATTCCAAAATCAGGATCAAATATATATATACCCCGTCTATTATTCATTAATACCTTATCAACTGGATTTCTCGCATTTAGTTTTTGTTCATCTATAGTAAGTTGTAGGAATGTTGCGGCCAATCCAAGAGAAAGTTGAAATCCCTTTTGAAGATTAACGTGGTAGGAATATGCATACTGTAACCCTGTAAGATTATGGTGACCATTTTTATCAAGGAAAATATATCCCCCCATACCTGTTTTTCCAAGTTGATTACTTTCATTGTTGTTATAGAGTAATGATTTATAGCTTGGAATCCATTCCTTTTTTAAAATACGTGTCTGAAATCCAATAATATGTGTCTTTGGGGATTCCTCTCCCGCAAAACCAATCCATTGTTCGTGGGCCATTAAATGTAAACTTGTAATTCCTTCATATCCCGTCATGGCAGGATTGGACATAAACCCAGTCATCACGTTTTGGCTAAAAATCGGTGTTTGCTGGCATGCAGGATTCGCGGGTACACCAAAAAACAGGATGCATACAAGGAATATGTTATATATTTCTTTTTTATTCTTCATCATATAATATACTTAAGGTTCCTCGTACCGGGTCATCCCCGTTTTTTTTATCAATGATAAAGAAATAAGAGCCTCCTGGAAGTTTATTTCCTTTTAAATCACGGCCATCAAATTTTTGGTTATAGCCATTGTAATCCTTGAATACAAGTCTGCCCCGCCGGTCATATATTTCTATGGTAGCATTGGGATAAATCATATTACCGCTATTTTCCCAGGTTTCGGATATCTCCCAGGTATCGTTTACACCATCCCCATTGGGGGTGAGAACGTTATATAAACTTGTATTACAAGCTTTATCATTGAAAAGAAGAATACTGCCTGTTTGCTGGCACTCGTTTATATCAAGGATCGTGTACGAGTAAGTCCCGGGGTATAAATTTTCGATCATGTCCCCTGTTTTATTTTCCGGGGATGATTTCCCGGGTAAGGTACATTCCCACTCAATATTATAAATTCCGTTCCCTCCTGTTACCAGCAAATCTATATAACCATCTGGTTGATCTTTGCAAGAAGGGTGGGATATGAATTCTTCAACAGAAATGGGAACAGGTTCATGGATCGTGATTACTTCCGTGATTTGACATTGATTGGCATCGGTTAATGTTACCTGGTAATCTCCTTTATCCAGGTTAACGAGGCTGTCGGAATAACTGCTGTTACTCCATGAATATTGATAAGGTGAAACACCGCCTTCTCCAGTAAGGAGGATAGAGCCATCTTTAGAACCGAAACAGCTAACATCTGTCGCGGTCGCATTAAGGATAAGTTCACCGGGGGCAGTCAAAATTTTGTTTATGGTTAAGGAACAGCCATCTTGGTCGGTAATGGTAACTTCATAATTTCCTGCCCCCAAATTGCGGGCAATCGAGTCAGTTTGGTTCATG
>CAZOSQ010000388.1:3161-3741 GCA_964582245.1 uncultured Bacteroidales bacterium
GGTTCATGGCCAAGGTATTCCATTGGTACATGTAAGGCTTGTTTCCACCAGATACTTTTACTATAGCCGAATCCAGTAAATCATGACACTTGGTAAAATAGCCGTTGAAATCGGAAAGTGGCTGAATTTCCGCGGATATCCCGGGTAAGGGGTTAAAGGTAACCGTGTATTCCCGGATGGTGGTATCATCCTCGGCTGTTACTATAATGAGGGTTGTTCTAGCGATGGAATCCCCGGCAAGATTGGATGCCGGTATGATTGAAAGTGAGGCACTCGTGTCAGCTGGTTGGGCGGTAACTACAGGGATATTTTCAGCACAAGATGGAAGTTCCATGGAATAATTCAAGGTGGCGGGATCAAAGGTTGCGACACCCGTGCCATTGACCAAAAGAGTGTCAAGGGTTGCGTTGGTGCTTTTCAAGACCTCGAAAGTAATCGTGTATTGCCTGGTTATGGTAGTGTCATGGGCTTTTACATTAATTACCGCGGTTCGAGCGGCCGAATCGCCCCTTACATTCATAGCCGGTATTACCAAAACCCTCGCGTAAGGGTCAGCAGGATAGGCCAAGACAACAGGTGT
>CAZOSQ010000389.1:0-3730 GCA_964582245.1 uncultured Bacteroidales bacterium
ACCCCGTTTTGTTCTAATTGGAAATATTCCATTTTCAAATTAAAAAAAGAATGCATTAGTTTATCATCATGGGCTGACCGGGCTTGTTCACGGGCAGATCCCAAGTATTCTAAAACATGTTTTTTCCTGTTGTCTAGTATTTGGTTCAACATGTTATATGTGCTTGAAGTATAATCTTGTTTGGTTTGTCTACATTGAATTAAACATGAAACAATCATAATAAGGTGGATATAAAAAAGAATCTTCTGCATAAATGAAGGAGTAAATTAATTATTTATATACTTTTTAAACATACGTTATTTTTTCATGAGGGTTTTATTTTTTTTCAAATTCAATTTAAGAACATTGTTTTATAGCATCATTTGACAAATCAAGAGATAAGGTTGAAATAAATCCCGGTGAGGCAGGGAGTTTCCTTGTGAATATTGATCAAATTCATAGTGTGAAGTCATAAAAAAATAATTTCAATAAAAAATAAAAAAAACGTTTCTTTGTAAAAGCACGTAATAATTAATATAAGTTGTAAAAAAATAAAAACTATATCATGAGAATCCTAAAAGAAAAAACAATTGGGTTGGTGGTGGATGTACAGGAAAAATTACTGCCACACATGGAAGAATCGAGTATAATAACTCTTAACATAAAAAAGCTTGTAGAAGGAATGAATATTTTGAAAATTCCTATGATGTTAACAGAACAATACAAAAAGGGGTTAGGGGCTACCATTCCTGCTCTACAAGAGATTATGGAATATGAACCCGTGGAAAAGATAGCTTTTAGTTGTTTCGAGGAAATGGCATTGCGCATGAAGTTGGAAAACATGGATCGAAATTTTGTTGTTATAGCTGGTATAGAGGCGCATGTTTGTATTTTGCAAACTGCTATTGATTTAAAAGAAAAAGGATATCAACCCGTTGTTGTAGAAGATTGTGTAAGTTCCAGGAAAATAAATGATAAGAAAATTGCCATGGATCGGATGAAAAATTCAGGAATTATAATCACAACGTATGAATCTATTCTTTTTGAATTATGTCGTTATGCCGGTACAGAACAATTTAAAAACATTTCAAGGTTGGTTAAATAGATCTTGGAGATAACCAGTTGGCAAGGACTATTATCTAACCTTTATTATTCGCAAATCTGTTTACAATGTGCCACGGAAAATTGATATACAGAACCTTATTGTATTTTGCCAGGAAACTTTTTCATGAATACTGTATTTGATAAGAATTATTAATTTGCCCATAATCAAGGCTCTTAAGATTCTCGATTATTAAATCTTGGATCACCCAGGCTAAATATTTATTTTGATCTCTTGATAATAATTATTAATATTGATCACGTTGTACATGCAGATTTAACATATTAGATGGTACTAAATTACATATGGATTGGTTTTTTCTTGCTGGGTTTTCTCGTGGCCTTGTACAGGGTGATGCGTTATTATTTGCAAGATTTTTTCGAGCAGGGAATAGGGCTTGTATATTCGGTGAGCCTTGATGATAAAGACGTTTTTAAAGCACTTGTTGATAGCACTTTTAGCATGGCCGAACAAAGTGTGACCATTGCTATTTATCTTATCGGGATCATGACCTTGTGGCTTGGTTTAATGAAAATTGGAGAAGAAGGTGGGGCTATAAACGCCATGTCTTACGTGACAAAGCCTTTTTTTAAACGACTTTTTCCCAAAGTACCCGATGATCATCCTGCCATGGGATCAATGCTCATGAATATCGCTGCCAATATGCTGGGGTTGGATAATGCTGCAACGCCACTAGGGATAAAAGCCATGAAAGAGCTTCAACAATTAAACCCCACCAAGGATACGGCATCGAATGCACAAATTTTGTTCATTGTTCTTAACACGTCCGGATTGACTATCATACCAATTAGCATAATGGCATATCGTGCATCTTTTAATGCGGCCAACCCTGCTGATATTTTTTTACCCATATTACTTACTACCTTTTGCTCAACAATTGCGGGGCTTATAGCAGTTTCATTATACCAGCGTATCAATCTCTTTAACAGGGTGGTGATGGCTTATATTCTTGGAGTGACTGCTATTATCGGGATTATCATCTTTTTCATGGTTAATTTGCCGAAGGATAATATCTCGAGTATCATGTCTTTCGTGGGAAATTTCATACTTATCTCGTTTATCATCTTTTTCATCACCCTTGGAATTAGAAAAAGGATAAACATATACAATACTTTCATAGAAGGGGCAAAAGAAGGATTTTCAATATCTGTTAAAATTATTCCTTACTTGGTTGCGATCCTCGTTGCCATTGGCGTATTTAGAGCATCCGGGGCCATGGACTTGTTGCTGGATGGAATTGCCGGTTTAATCGGCTTGCTTGGCATCAACACGGATTTTGTTGAAGCTTTGCCAACAGCTTTCATGAAACCGTTAAGTGGTTCAGGAGCCCGGGGGCTGATGCTGGAATCTTTTAATGAGTATGGTGTAGATTCTTTCGTGGGAAAATTAACTTCTACTTTCCAGGGATCAACTGAAACCACGTTTTATACCATAGCCGTCTATTTTGGCGCCGTGGGGATCAGGAATACCAGGTATGCTGTCACATGTGGGCTTATAGCAGATTTTACGGCCATTATTGCGGGTATTTTTATTGGATATTTATTTTTCCATTAAAAAAATATTTTCCTTTTTTCTTAACTGGCTCTAAAAAATACCTACATCTAGGTATTTAGCGTTATTAAAAACTTTACTATTTTTGTTTTGACTTATTCTAAATAAAGTAATTTACTGGATGACATTATATGATCTGAAAGAAGGCGAAAAAGCGATTATCACCAAGGTGAAGGGTAGGGGTGCTTTCAGGAAAAGAATTATCGAAATGGGTTTCGTGAGGGGCGAAGCCATAACGCGGGTTAAGAATGCCCCACTCAAAGATCCTATCGAATTTTCTATTCTAGGATATAATGTCTCTCTTCGTAAAAGCGAAGCATTGCAAGTTGAAGCTGTCATTGAATCCGAGATTGTTGAAAATCACGGGAAGTATAACCTGAATGGAACCCCGGTAGAAAAGATTCTTAAAAAATCAGCCAGGGAAAAAGGGAAAACAATAGAAATTGCCTTGGTGGGAAATCCCAACTGTGGTAAAACCACCCTTTTCAATTATGCTTCCGGTGCCAATGAACATATTGGAAATTATGGCGGGGTAACAGTTGATATTAAAAAGGGCACTTTTAAAATGGGAGGTTATCGTTTTAACTTAACTGATTTGCCCGGAACCTATTCCCTGTCAACCTATTCTCCCGAGGAATTATTCGTCCGTCGGTATATTTTTCATTCCATGCCGGATGTAATCATTAATGTTGTGGATGCTTCTAACCTGGAAAGAAACTTGTATCTCACCACGCAGCTTATTGACATGGATGTAAAAGTAATCATGGCACTCAACATGTATGATGAACTGGAAAAGAAGGGGGATCTGTTCAATCAAGAACTGTTGGGGAAAATGATTGGAATACCTATTGTACCAACAGTGGGTTCCCGGGGAAAAGGAGTGAAAGAATTATTTAAAAAAGCCATTGATATTTACGAGGATAAAGACGATCAATTCAGGCATGTACATATCAATTACGGCCTAGATATTGAAATGGCCTTAGATAAAATACAAGATATTATATGGGAGAATAAAGAATTTACTGATAGGGTATCTTCCCGGTTTTATGCCATAAAACTGATGGAAAAAGACGAGGG
>CAZOSQ010000390.1:0-3712 GCA_964582245.1 uncultured Bacteroidales bacterium
GTTGTTAAGGAAAATTAATGAAAAAAGGTTTTAGGGGATTATTTTCTTTATGGTATTTGATATAAGGTGTAGCCGTATTACTAATGGCATCGGTATAAAAAAAATTCTCCGGGGGTTCTATTTCATGATTATCTAATGAAAGTGAAGATGGATTAAAATAACTGCCTGCTCCCTTGATAGTACCAAAAAAGTGATCGAACCCCCTTTGAAGCGGCCAATTATGCTGCGAATCTTCCCCTTTTGTGTTTTTGCCATTTGTTACATGCCACTTGCCTGATATATAATTTACATAACCTCCTTGTTTCAAGAGTTGAGGAATGGTTACACATTGATTGTTTAAATCACCCGTGTAACCTTCTTCTCCCAAATCCGCTGCTGTCAACCACCCCATCCCGGTATTATGAGGATACAACCCAGTTAGAAGAGAAGCCCTTGAGGGACAACATCTCGAAGCATTATAAAATTGGGTAAACCGGATTCCCTTCTCACCTAATTGATCAATATTCGGGGTACGGATTTCACTGCCATAACAACTTATATCTGAATATCCTAAATCATCGGCCAAAATTACCAAGATATTGGTTTTGTTTTCGTCCGATCCCTTTTTTAAAGATTCACTTTGTTTGTCCGAGTTATGGATACAGCTATTTAATAATATGGCTGAAACGCTAGATATTATTATTTCTCTTTTCATGCTCCGCTTCCTTAATATAAATTACTTCCTAAATTGTTCCTTCTGTAAAAATACATATAAAATTTAATACTGGAAAAACTAGGAAACGTTTATTAATATTAATTACAAGTAATTCCATGAACAAGGTATTCTAGATTCTGGCTAAGCCAGTTTGACACCCTATAAAATATGAGAATTCCTAGGAATGACTATTAAACCATTAATTAGAGTTGTTTCTACTTATTGATAAAAGGATAGAAGTTAATCGGTAATTTCAGGGCACTCTTCAAAACTCTTGTTGTATTGGTGCATGGCCCTATAACTCATCCCCATACTGGAAAAACCACCATCCAAGTAAAGGTTTTGCATGGTAACTTTACGGGTTAGGTCAGAAAACAAGGTCACACAATAATCAGCACAATCATTGGCATCAGCATTCCCGAGGGGGGACATCCTCTCCGAGAAATCGATAAGCGAATTTATACCTTTCACACCACTTCCTGCCGTGGTCATCGTAGGCGATTGAGATATGGTATTTATCCTGACTCTTTTATCGCGGCCATAAATATATCCAAAACTCCTCGCGATAGATTCCAAGATGGCTTTTGCATCAGCCATATCATTGTAACCATATAAAGTACGTTGTGCAGCCACGTAAGAAAGAGCAACAACCGATCCCCATTCATTTAAGGCATCTAATTCACGCGCTACATGAAGTATTTTATGGAAAGAAAATGAGGATATATCCAGGGTTTTATGATAATATTCGTAACTAATCTTATCATAAGGCAATCCTTTTCTAACATTGGGAGACATCCCGATTGAATGCAATATAAAATCAATTTTTCCAAATCTATCGGTAGCCCGGGTAAAAACATTTTTTATATCTTCAATATTGGTAGCATCTGCTGGAATTAATTCCGCATTCGTCTTTTTGGCCAATTCACCTATGGTTCCCATCCGAATGGCTACCGGTGTATTGGTCAAAGCAATTTCAGCACCTTCTTCCCAACAACGTTCGGCTACTTTCCATGCAATGGACTGGTCATTTAATGCTCCAAAAATAATCCCTTTTTTTCCTTGTAATAAATTGTACGACATTTTTTGTGATTTTATTAATTACGCGATTAAACAGAATATAAATGATAATGTTCGATCAAATTCGTTTATTTATAAAATTCATGATTTTTCCAGAAGTTCCCTGGCATTTTCTAATGCAGCCGATGTCATTACTTCTCCACTTAGCATTTTAGCTATCTCCTGCAAACGTTCTTGCTTTTCCAGTTTTTTCATGTAAGTATAAGTACCATCTTCTTCATCCTTCTTGTATACCTTGAAATGTTCTTTTCCCTTAGCCGCTATTTGGGGTAAATGTGTAATATTAATGACTTGTAATTTAGATGACATCTGTTGCATGATAGTTCCAACCTTGTCCGCTATTTCACCGGAAACCCCCGTGTCAATTTCATCAAAAATAATGGTAGGAAGCGTTATAGATTGAGAAAGAAGAAATTTAATTGCAAGCATCAATCGAGACATTTCTCCTCCAGAAGCCACTTGGGCTATTTCTTGCAGCCCTGTATTTTTATTTGCTGAAAATAAGAACGAGATCTCATCAACCCCATTTTCACCCGGTTCTTTAACTATTTCCGATTTTACGTTAAAATCAGCGTTGGGTATCCCCAATTGGATCAATATTTTTTTCACATGACCTGATAATTGGTCGAAAATCGCCATCCTCTTGGAAGATAATTCACGGGCTAGTTCCTTGGTTGTTTTTTCTTGTTGTTCCAATTCCTTTTTCATTCCCCCTATCCTGGAATCATAGTCCATAAGATCGGAGAGTTTTAGATCAAGATCATTTTTAATTTCCATTAATTCCTTAATCGTGGAAACCTTATATTTCTGTTGGAGAGAGTATATTAAGTCCAATCTTTCATTAACAAATTCAAGCCTTGCCGGGTCCACCTCGATGGATAATCCATGAGATTCGAGTTCCCCGGCCAAATCTTTTAATTCTATGTAGCAGCTTTCAACCCTTTGATGAAGAGGTATTGCCGAAGGAAAAAATTGCAAAATATTTTGCACCAGGTTTTCTACTTCCTTCAATTGAAGAATCACGGAATTTTCCTCCCCATTCAAAACAAATCCTGCCTTTTCCAGGGAACTTTTTATTTCTCCTGCATGAGATAAAGCTTTTTGTTCATTTTCGAGCTTCTCCTGCTCATCAACATCTTTCAATCCAACATCTTCTAATTGTTTAAATTGAAATTCCAAGTAATCACGGTCTTGCCTGGCTTTTTCCGCCCTATTTACAAGTTCATGGTATTGAGTATTTAAATGTTGGTAGTGATTGTATTCTTTCTTATATGTTTCAAGAAGGCCGAGGTTCCCGGAAAAAACATCTATCACGTTTAATTGGTAAAGATGGTCATGTAAGTTAAGATTTTGGTGCTGTGAATGTATATCGACCAACCGATCGCCAATTTCTTTTAAAACAGATAAATTCACAGGGGTATCATTGATAAAGGAACGTGACTTTCCATTGGGACTGATTTCCCTTCTTAAGACAGTTTCGACTTCGTAATCTAGACCATGAATTAAAAATATTTCTTTTATCTTAAAATTCTCCAAGGAAAAAACAGCTTCAATAAAACACTTATTTTCCTTGTCTTTGAGCACGGATGTGTCTGCCCTTGCACCAAGCACCAGTGACAATGCCCCCAATAAAATTGATTTTCCTGCCCCGGTCTCTCCCGTAATAATGGTTAAGCCGTCAGAAAAATTCATATCCAATTCCTGGATAAGGGCGTAATTTCGGATACTAATCGATTGAAGCATGTCCGTAATTTTTTTCAAAAATAAGAAAAATGAAGAATTTATCCTTTTATTATGTTATAATATATGAAAAGAAATATTTGATATTATTGAAATATGCCCTCATGGTGGGTGTCCATCTTGTGCAATGCATGACCCCAAATGTCAATTTCAGGACTCCTTACTTGTCGCAAAAAGAAATAGCGGAAAATTAAAGATTTT
>CAZOSQ010000391.1:0-3694 GCA_964582245.1 uncultured Bacteroidales bacterium
AACCTACAAGCTTGGGGCAAAGTATATTTTCTTCCATTAAATTAATAGTAGTACCTTTTTTTTTAAACAAAAAAGCCCAGTAGAAAACTACCAGGCTCTTTTTTAAAAGTTACTTGTAAAAATTATTTTATTTTCTGGAATTTTTGGACAGAAATATTTTGATTGTCGTTGAACAAGTTGATAATATACATTCCATTATTTAACCCACTAACATCCAATTGATTTCCTTCTACATTCACTGACATAATTTCTTTACCAATCAAGTCATATACCTTGGCATTATCCACATCCTTGCTCATGTATAATGTATTTCTTACAGGATTCGGGTAAAGAGTTACAGGACTTTTCTCATACACGTCATTGATACCTACACTCCAACCTACAGTTGCAATACCAATTCCCATATCCTGCCATGTCTCAGAATCAGGATCCACGGTATGAATATTTTTCCCGGCTGACCAGCTAATAACGGAACGAGGTTCAGCTGAATATGGTGAGTTATCATTATCAACCACGTTGACATCAAAAAGGAAAGTATTGGCACCCTTTAAATCAATTGGGTCACCATTTTCATCAGTCAATATATCTTTACTAATAAAAATTTCGTAAGTATATCCACTTTGTCCTCCTAGAATTTTTTCCTGGTAGGCAACTTCATATTTATCAGTAACCCAATTGTACGAGGAATTATAATCTGCGGAATCAGGTGCTGCATTGGAAGATCTTACAAGGGAATCTCCAGGCCATACCACAAATTGGTAATAACCATAAATAGCCGCATCCTCAATATTTCTTCCGCCAGCAGGAACCTCCAAAGAGCCAACTTTTAAGTAGAACTCGATTCTATCACCATCAAAGTTACCAAGGTACTCATCGTTAACAACTTTAATACTAGGGTCATATATATTAGCGGCTTTTTGTACTATATCATCTGTGATATCAAAAAACAAGTATATACCGAAAGTATCATACATGATCTTGAATTGACCGGAAAAATCATTGGCATCTGCAGGTTCTTCAAATGCAAAAAAGTCAAAACCAAGCGGCGAAGTGGTCTCTGCAACTTTATTGATATCTTGCCATACTGCATTTTCCCAGGCGGCCTCTGTATCAGTACCATCAATAGTTATTATCCCGTCAAAATTTGGCACGTAGACATTTTTTCCTTCCTGTGCAAAGAGCGTGAAAGCCCCTAGTAGTAAAGTAAGGCATAAAGAGTAAACTTTTTTCATAATTTTAAGTTTTTGGTTAGGTAATAAGTTATTTTCATTATATATACAAGCAAATATAATAATTTGTTTTTAAAAGTATTGTAAAAATTAACAAATATTTAAGATGATGAATATCATCGTTCATTGATTAAATCATATTACAGCTTTAATAATACAACATTAAAACAATCTATAAAAAATATGTTAAAACCCATCCCGTTATGTATTATAATAATTAATTAACATTATGTTTTGGTATCATACACTTGACATATTTTTCTTGATATTTCATGCAGCATTAGTGCTGGTGAATCTTTTTGGGTGGATGTGGAAACCCATTAGGAAATTAAATCTTATAACACTGTTGTTAACTTTTTTATCTTGGACCATCCTTGGTATTTTTTACGGTTGGGGATATTGCCCCTTAACTGATTGGCATTGGGAGGTATTGCGAAAAATGGGTGAAACAGAATTACCTTTATCTTATATCACGTATATGATTAACCGGGTTTCCGGGTTTAATCCCAATGAGGATATGGTTGCTGTTTTTACAGCTATTTTTTTAGGTGTATCCTTCCTATTTTCGATTGGATATAATACCAGGGATTTTATTGTTTACAAACGAAAGAGGAACAACAACCTAATAATAAATTAAAATATCCTGTAATTATCTATATGATTGGAGTAAACAAATACTTTAAAAATTCTAAATTAATTAATGGTTTTTGGTTCGCGAATATCAATACTAACCAAGTAAATTTTTAATAAAACTATAGAAGTTATATAATTTTCGGTTTTGAAGAATAATATTAAAAGTGGGGGGGGTAAGTTTTCGCGTTAGAGAAATTCCGTTCCACAGTCGGCATTTACTTTGCCGCTAAATTTCAATCTAAATAAGATTAAGTTTAATTCCCCCATGATTCGTAATAGGTTCAAGGCAGATATAAATCCTTGAAATACCCGCTGAAACAATTCTCTTTTTAATTACCAAGGTTTTTTCTACAACAATTTACCCTATTTGCTTTTTAATAATATTATTAGAATAAATCAACAACCAAAAATTTTTTCATTATGAAACATCCATGTATTTCATACACAACCGAGCTTGCGAGCTCACCGTAGGTAAACACGAATGAACCGAACCGCATGGGCGGTGAGCTCACCGAAGGTAATATAATTTCGTAACATGGATGTTCCATCCGACCATTAAAAATAAATTTTGTACGGATGAAAAATATATTTACTACCTTATTATTTCTTCTTTTTAGTTTTTCAACTTTAATGGCACAGGTTACTGTTGGTCCAAAAGTCGGTTTTAACTTGGCCAGCATCAATTCCAGCGAAAAACCAGAGGCTGGCGTGGACGAAGGATTTCTTCCAGGGTACAATGCAGGTATGGCGGCCAATTTTAATTTTACCGATATATTATCATTATACAGTGAATTAATTTACACGCAAAAAGGAGAAAGGGTAACAACCACTTTTACATTTCTTGGTATTCGAGAAGAGCGGTTCAAGGAATATTTCATCCAGATGCCCTTGTTTGCAAGGGGGCAATTCGGCGGGAGTCAAGCCAAGGTATTCGTGCATGCCGGACCTAGTTTTGGATATTGGCTAGGAGGAAAAATAAAAACTGAAACCACTTTTAATGATACAAAAACTGAAGAGGAATCAAACATTAAATTCGTGGATGAAAAAACTGTAGACCCGGAAAATATCGAGTTACTAAATGAAAATTACAACAGGTTCGAGGTTGGCATTGGTTTTGGTTTTGGTTTTCTTTACAAGGCTGGACCGGGTTTAATTCAATTTGACACACGATATTATCTTGGGATGAATGATTTAAACAAGCAAGATCCCAATCTAATTGGAGAGCAACAATTAAAAAATAGTTTATGGTCATTCTCGTTAGCTTATCTTTTTCAACTATAGCACCTTATATTTTGATATTCTTGCATTAGCTGCCAAGTTATCCATGAATATCATCTAATCTCCTGTCTTTAGCCACGAGCCAAGAATCCTTCTATTTAGTTTTTCTTCATAAAATGAAGACTCACGTTGTTTCCCCCTCATGGTATCGCGGAGAAGAAGCTACTGCTATGCTTGCTTTTTTTTATTTTACAAGACAACAAAAAGCCACGATTAAAACAAGTGGCACAATTTCAACCAACTACCACTTTTTAAAATAGTAAACAACCGAACGAAGAGAGCTCGTGAGCACCTTTAAAAATAATTATTTCATGAATAAACTTTTGCAGATAACTTACTGCCCCGATTTTGCTTTGCTGTTATTCCCGCGGGTGTCACGAGGAACACTGGGTATACGGGAGGGTAGCAGGAGAAGGTCCAAGTGAAAAACACTTGAACCAAATTTTAATTTCTTTCTTATTGAAGTCTTAGACCAGATGGGGTAAAATAACAACCGGACAAAAAACCCGTCTCTACCGGAAAATTTATTGGCCTCCCACAAGCCGACCACTTGC
>CAZOSQ010000392.1:0-3688 GCA_964582245.1 uncultured Bacteroidales bacterium
TGTTGAAGGCATGATTCACAATCGAAAAAAATTGTATACACAAGACTCTTTTTACAAAATAATGAGTTATGGAGTTTGTAAAAATGATTTGGATTACATCATTGAATGGAACCCTGGGTTGGTGATAATCGATGAAGCACAACGAATTAAAAATTGGAAAACCGTAACTGCCCAATCAGTTAAAAGAATCGAAAGCGAGTATACTGTCGTTTTAACCGGGACTCCCTTGGAAAATAGGATTGATGAATTGCATTCCATTGTCGAGTATATCGACCGGTACAGGTTAGGCCCGCTTTATAAATTCCTTGATAACCATCAAAGGGTGGATGAATCAGGTAAACTCAACGGGTACAAAAATTTAAGGACCATCAATAAGACCATTGAACCCTTACTCATCCGGAGAACCAAGAAGGAAATAGCAGATCAGTTACCCGGAAGGATAGACAAAAACTATTTTGTTGAAATGACCGAGGTTCAAAGCAAGGATCACAAGGATTATTATGAAGTGGTAAAACGTGTAGTCAATAGCTGGATATCCAAGGGATTTCTCACGGAAGAAGAAAGAGAACAATTAATGATGGCGCTCAACTGCATGCGGATGGTCTCTGATAGCACTTATATACTGAACCAAGATACCCGGCATGGAAAAAAAGTAAATGATATCGTTGAACTCGTAAAAGAACTCGTTGAACATAAAGAGAATAAGATTGTGATTTTTAGCCAGTGGAAAAGAATGTTCGAGCTTATTGTAGAAGAATTGGATAAACTAAATTTAAAATTTGTTTACCTGAACGGGGAAATATCATCAAAGCAAAGAAACGATATTATTGAAAAATTTCAAAAAGATAAAGAAATTCGATTATTTCTCTCTACAGATGCAGGTGGAGTGGGAGTGAACTTGCAAAGCGCCAATATCTTGATCAACGTGGACTTGCCCTGGAACCCGGCCGTGCTGGAACAAAGAATTGCAAGGATTTACAGGTTAGGACAAAAGAAAAAAATAGCAGTTTTTAATTTTATAGCAAAATTTTCCATCGAACACAGGATATTGCATTTGCTGGATTTTAAAAAAAGTGTTTTCCAGGGAGTTATTGAAGAGGAAGGTGCAGATGAAGTAGCTATGGAAAATTTTATGAACTCGATTAAAGCCCTAACCGATGTTGACCTGGAAAGTAATGAAGAAGACATTTATAAATCTTATCAACCCGGCCAGTCCGGTTATCATGTGGGTTTGGCAAATGAAGTGAATCAAAGGGTTCTAGGTGAAGTGGATAAAAACGATCGCGAGACCGGAAATGACCCGGATTATTCGGGAAAAAGAAAAAATTACACCCTAAAACCAGGTAAAAAGAATAATATTTTTTCAGGATTTTCTAAAACTGTGAAATCATTTTTTACGCGGATATTAAAAAGGAAGACTAGGCAGTGATGTTTTTATTTTGTATTACACGGGAACATAAATTCTGAATTGGCATGGGGCATCGCCTACCAAGGAAAACCAATATAAGGCTAATATCATCTTTTAGTGCAACGTGGTAAAAATAGATCAGGTGATGGCGCGGGGACAGGTAGATATAAATTCATGCAAGATGGTAAATTTTTTCAAGATGTAAATTAAGAAGGATAATCTGTCCTGAATGAAAATTTATGTTTTAGGACTGCCATAAAGACCCTTTCATTCCAATGATAATAAGTTGAAGAAGAAGATTATAAAATTTTGTTGAAAATCAACGGCACCTTTTATTTGAAGTGGAATGAAAGAATGGTATTTAGCACCAACAATCATCATATCCATTGAGTTGTTTCTTTATATATAAATCCTGTTAATTCAATAATATAATCTTGAATGCCTGGTTGTTTATTCGTAGAATGTAAGTGCCGGGGTTTAGACCTGTTAAATCAACCTGTTTATCATAATGCTTAACGGATACCATGTTGCCGGATAAATTGAACAACCTGATAATTTCGACATTAGGCACATCAATGTTTATAATGCCATTTGTTACCGATGGATATATGTTGATCTTTTGTTTTTCCACCAGTCTTTGGTTGCTTACTTCTGTAACTTCGCTGTCGCATGATGATTCTGGAACTGTAAGTCGTTCACTTTCGGATGGCAATTTACCATTGGATAATATAAAGCGATCTAAGGCATGGTGCTCGGAGCGACCCGATATTTGGACAGTATATATACCCGGGTTATTAAAGGAGGCATAAATTTGATGTCCATCATTGTCGCTGGTATTGGTGGACCATGTCCAATCAATGGAACCACTTGAATACACTTTTAACCACCCATCCTTACCCGATCCATTAGGACAATCATCGGTACATACACCCTTTGGACGTATGGTATCATTTTTTTTCAGGGCATAAAAATTGTCGGCATCGGGAACTCTCAGCCAGGAATCATTCGATTCTGTAGAACTGGTTCCATGCTCAACGTTGCTATGCCATACAAAGCGGTATTCCCCGGGAGTACTTATTTTTATTTTGTATTCTAGCAACCCATAACCGGGTGAATTTAACTTGCTGCCTCCCGTCCATTCATAATAGCTGCTACCCGTAAATCCCGTTGCTGCCGTTTTCTCTTCCCAGCCTGGAGCCAATGGTGCTGATTCAATTTCTACTACCACCATTCCATCTTTTTCTTCAAAATAGGTTCCGCACTTGGTTGTATCTTCAAAAGTACTTGTCTGATCGCCTTCATCATTGTTATTATCGTTCGATTGGTTTACTACTACAAACGTTAGGGTGAGGGCTACACCGGCTATACCACTTCCGCCACTTTCGCTGTATGGGGTAGCAGTTATGGTATGATTGCCTATAGAAGGCGTCCAATCGTTATAATTCCCATTATTATCACCTTCCAAGGTATAAGGTGCTGCGTTTTCTGTTTGGTGGTTTGAATTGCCATCAAAGCCAAATACCACACTGCCTACCGTACCAGATATATCAGCTCGTATATTAAGGCTGGAACCAGTGACAGCAAGATCAATAGTATCTCCTTCGGTGAGCTCAACTATATCAGTATTGGTGTTTGAGTTCACCAAGGTTAAAGATACTACCTCGCTACCCATTGCCATAGTGAAGTTAGCTAAAAGGAGAAATAGCAGGACAGGTAAATGTTTATTCTTCATAAATATAAATTTTCATTATAATGCCAATGTTTAAGATGGATGATACGCATACAATATAATTAAATTTTAAGACTATTACAAAGTATTTCGCCCGTGTTCATTTTTATAATCCATATTTAGATTCTCGGGTAGTAAAGGATTTCTTACTACCTTCAAGTTTTAGTAACTTTTTTCTATATTTTGTAAACAGGCAAAACAAAAAAGTGCAATCGGGCAACAAAAATTTGAAATTAATATCACTTAACATTAAGAAAATGAAGACAAAAGTAAACAAGAGAAGCCTACTTTACTTCCCGATAAAGAATGTAAATAAATATATGTAATCAATCAGTTACATAGTCTCGGCAACAAATGGGCAACGAATATTCACGGATAAAAGGTTAAAAATAGATAAAGAAAAGAAGATTTAACCATTTTTGTCCTTTTGCATTTCCTGATGCTTGTCCTGCAATAACTTTTTTACATCTATGGAAGGAAGCGTATATTTACCGAAGGGCCCATTGGATGTAATAGTGGCAAGAATATTTCTTAAGCTGTTTATGCAAATA
>CAZOSQ010000393.1:0-3670 GCA_964582245.1 uncultured Bacteroidales bacterium
TGTATCGGAAAATAAAGTTGATTTCACTTCTTTTCTTTTGTCTTCATTTTCTTTATGTTAAGTGATATTTGTTTCATATTTTTTTACCCGATTGCACTTTTTTGGTAATCGGTATTACGAACTTTACAAAATTTTAAAATCCTCATTGGAGATCGAGATTTATCCATCATTAAAGTCACAGCAACAATTTAACCATACTTTTGCCAGGTAGCAAGAACAGAAAGAATACGCCTTTGGCAAACAATATACCGCCACCGTAAGGCGGTTGGGGCTGGTTACTTTTAGAGTGGCAATGATTTTTTCCGTGCTTCGCATAATGGAATCCGGTGATCTTCCTCGAATTATTAACTGTTACGACAATGATTTTGAAGTTGCACTCCGTATTACAGAAGTACTGCTGCATCATTCAGGAAAAATATTCAATGAACTACCAGCCAGTACGAAACCTGTAAAGCGTGAAAACAGGAAAGACCGCTTTTATAGTAATTTACCAGGTAATTTTTCCAGGCAGGATTACGTGAAGGTTGCAGAAGATATGGGCATACACGATAAAACCGCCCAGGGATACATTACAAAATTTATTGAAGCAGGACTTTTGCACAGGGACGTGCAGAACCAATACTTAAAACAAACCACTCAGGAAATTGAGGAAAAAAGGGATGTATAGGATTCATCCCTCCTCTTTTTCCTTAATATCCTTAAAATCCTTGACAATAACTTGTTAATAACTCTTTCCTTTTTTTAGTTTTATTCTATTCTTTTTACCTTACATTTACTTTTTGACAAATTTGTCTAAACAAACCATATGACTTTTTAAATGCTTTTAATTTCACGGTATTTGAGGACAGCCCCGAAGAACACACGGTTGCTGTTGACCCTGAAATGTTGGGTCATATTTTTGAAAACCTGTTGGAAGACAACAAGGACAAAGGTGCTTTTTACACCCCGAAGGAAATTGTGCATTACATGTGTCAAGAGACACTTACGGAATACTGTCTAAACCATGATTTTTCTGATTATGGGATTACCATGATAGAAGAAGATAAACGGGCAATTGTGGAAAAGCTGGTTAAACATAAGGAACTTGATGAGGAACTTTTTAAGAGAGCATGCAAATCAAATCAATCTTTTGCAACATGGTTAAGACGAATGGATGAACACATTGACCGTGTTAAAATATGCGACCCGGCCATTGGCTCCGGTGCATTTCCCATGGGTTTACTTCAGGAGATAGTCGACATTAAAGAACATATTCATTATCATTTATCAAACATAAATCAAGGTAATCAGGAAAATCCTGCGAATCACGGTTTAGACAATTGGAAGCCCGCCGAAGTAAAAGAAAACATTATACAAAACAGCATTTACGGTGTGGATATTGAAAAGGGAGCTGTGGACATTGCCCGCCTCCGTTTCTGGCTATCGCTGGTGGTGGATGAAATAGAGCCAAAACCACTCCCCAACCTCGATTATAAAATTGTGGTGGGCAATTCGTTGGTAAGTAAATTTGAGGATGAGATTATTGAGATAGATTGGAGTACCGATACTACATCTGTAGGTATGTTTGGACAAGCAAACAGGGAAAAAACTATACAATTATTGAAGAAAATTTCTGGTAAGCAACATGAATATTTTCATGCTGATAATAAGGATAAAAACAACCTACGCTTACAAATTCGCAACCTCAAAATAGACCTATTAATCAACCAACTTGACCAAATGATAAAAACCAAAGGGCTTGAAAATAAGCCTACTGGCAATGGAAAAAAAATTAAGGAACAAACAGAATTATATTTAAAAACCGAAGGTTGGAAAAAAAACATCAAATCGCTCGAATCACTTAAAAAAGACCCAAATAAGAAGTTTGTACATTTTGATTGGAAACTGGATTTTCCAGAAGTATTAAATCCAATATTAGTCGAACAATCACAGGAGAGCAAAGAAATTGAGGTTTTAAACAAGCAAATTACTGCTTTAAATGCTGAAATTGATGCTATTAATGTACATCTTGAAGAATCTCAACAAGACCTTCGTATTCTAAGACTCCAACTAACGGTTGCCAATAAACAGGTAAATATTACCAAAGCCCAGCTTGATGAAATAGAAAACAGAATAGATGAACTAAAAGGAACAATAACCAAGGTAGAAAAGAATATTGCTTCCGAACCTGCTGATATAACATACAGAATTAGCAGCATAAACAAAGAAATTGAAAATATTAATAAACGGATTAGACAAATTAATCCCGTAACAAGTGGTTCAGGTAAATTGGGGTTTGATATTGTGATTGGTAATCCGCCCTATATTCAACTTCAAAAAATCAAAAAAATATCTGATGAATTGTTTAATCAGAAATTTGAAAGTT
Organism: uncultured Bacteroidales bacterium; assembly: GCA_964582245.1. Taxonomy (GTDB): domain Bacteria; phylum Bacteroidota; class Bacteroidia; order Bacteroidales; family CAZOSQ01; genus CAZOSQ01. The sequence continues at coordinate 2,366 of CAZOSQ010000393.1, forward strand.
TTGAACGTACGGGAGACATTTATTCATTATTTTATGAAAAAGGTTTTTCAATATTGAAGAAAAATGGTCTTCTAACCTTTATTACTTCAAATAAATGGATGCGGACTAACTATGGGAAAAGTACTCGCAAATTTTTTACCGTTAACACAAATCCAATACTTGTAATAGATTTTGGCAACATTCAAATTTTTGAAAATGCAACTGTTGATACCAATATTTTGATGTTGAAGAATAATCCATCAAAAGACCAAACGATTAAGGCATGCCGGTTTACAGAGAAATATGACAAAAAAACTCCATTTTCAATTTATATACAACAAAACTTACGTGCTATCGAATTTAATGATGAAGATGCTTGGGTTATCTCCGATAATGATAAATCTTTATTAATAGAGAAAATTAGAAATCAAGGAATTCCATTACACAAGTGGAATATTATCATCAATTATGGGATAAAAACAGGCTTAAACAATGCGTTCGTAATAAATGAAGAAACCAAAAACAGGCTGATTAAAAAAGACCCAAGTAGTATTGTATTACTAAAACCTTTATTAAGGGGGAAAGATATCCAAAAATGGCTACCTAACTATAATAAATTATGGTTAATAAGCACATTTCCAAGTAAAAAATTAAACATAGATGAATTCCCAGCTGTAAAAAAATGGTTTAGTGATTTTGGCAAAGAAAAGCTTATACAAGATGGCACTGGCCGCAAAAAAACAAGTAATGATTGGTTTGAAACACAAGACCAGATAGCCTATTGGATGGATTTCGAAAAACCAAAAATCATTTATCCTAATATGACCAAGTACTTACCATTTGTTTATGACGAAGATGATCACTATTATCACAATGATAAATCTTTTCATATTGTTGGGGACAGCTTAAAATGGCTGGTATCTTTATTGAATTCACTACTTTTTAAGTTTGCATTTTCTGACTGTTTTCCTGAATTACAAGGTGGTACGAGAGAATTAAGAAAAGTATTTTTTGATAAAATTCCTATTAAGCGAATACCTGAAATTGAACAAAAACCATTTAACAAATTAGTAGACCAAATCCTCTCCCTCAAAAAACAAGGCGAAGACACCACCGATTTAGAAAGACAAATTGATGTAATGGTATTTAAGCTGTATGAACTCACTTATGAAGAGGTGTTGGTAGTAGAGCCTGAATTTTGGTTGAGCAGGGAAGAATATGACAATTATTAATGGTTAATGGTTAATGATAAATTATTAAATGTTTAATTATGAGGGAGAATGTTGTAAAAAATAAAAGTTTTGGATATGCAATACGGGTAGTTAA
>CAZOSQ010000394.1:0-3659 GCA_964582245.1 uncultured Bacteroidales bacterium
GGCAAAAAAACTCGATGCAATCTATCTCAGTTCTGACCTAATCCGGCAGGAATCTCCAGGTTTTTATTATAATGAACAGGCAAAAACAACTGTTTATGATAAAATGCTTTTAAAGACTAAAGAAGCATTGTCAAATCAAAAAACTGTGGTTTTAGATGCTACTTTCTATAAAGCTGGCATACGTGAAAAATTTGAAAAGGAAATCCGGTCACTAAAGTGTCCCCTGTTTTTCATCGAAATGAAAGCAAGCGAGAAAAATATTAAAGAAAGAACATCAAGGAAACGAGAACATAGCCACGCTGATTTTGAAGTATATAAAAAAATTAAAGCAGATTATGATCAAGTAAAGGAAAAACATTTAGTTCTCCAGTCAGATCAGCAAAACCTTGAAAGCATGATCGATGCTTCTTTAAAATATTTAAAAAAAGAGAAATCCCTCGTGGAATAAAACCAGTCAAACCTCGAAATATCATCTTTTGATTTAAGAACTTCTAAAAGTTTAAAAAATGGATAAGAACAATATAGGAAACATATTAACTGAATGTAAATTACCAGACACATGTGAACAAAAAAAATTAGAAGAGACTCATATCTCATGGGTTCTTATTTCTGATCATTATGCTTACAAGGTTAAAAAACCTGTCAAATACAATTTCGTTGATTATTCCACCCTTGAAAAAAGGAAATATTTTTGCGAGAAAGAAGTGGAACTAAATAAAAGACTTGCACCAGGTATGTACTTGGGAACTGCTTCTATCACCAATGATGGCATTGTTACAGGGGATGAAGCAAAAGATAGCGCATTGGATTATGCTGTCATGATGAAAAAGATGGATTCTGAAAAAAAGATGGACGTGTTATTAGAAAAAAACAAGGTATCAGAAAATGATATCCTAAAATTAGCGCAAAAAATAGCAACATTCCATCAAAAATCTCTTCCTATAAAGAATACATTCAGCTCAGAAGAGTTTAAAAAAGATTATAATGATATTGAATCCATAAGGGGCTTAATAGAAGAAAAAATTGGTAAAAATTGGTATGATAAAGTAGAGGAATGCATTGAAACATCTAACCATTACCTGAATTTAAGCAAAATGTATTTAAATGAGCGGGTTATTGCAGGATTTACAAGGGATGGCCATGGAGATTTAACCGCCAGGAATATTTTCCTTTACGATGAAGATCCGGTAATTTTTGATTGTATCGAGTTTAATGATGATTTTCGGAAAATTGATGTGTTAAATGATATTGCTTTTTTGTGTGTTGACCTGGATTATTATGGAAAAGAGAACCTGGGTAGACTATTTTATCAACAGTATTTAAAAGCTTTCGGGTCTGAACAATCAGAACAAATAGATCAACTCCTGGCTTATTATAAAAGCTATCGGGCAAATATCAGGGCTAAGGTTACGCTGATTAGCATCCAAAATAATGGAGATGCTTCTCAATCCGTTGAGAAAGCGATTAAGTACCTAGAACTCATGTATCAATACATGCATGAATACATGTTAACCTAATAAATAATGATTTCACCACCAAAATTACCCTAGTTTTCGTAGAAGGGCAAGCTGCTTTTTATCAAACTTGTATAAATCTTTTCGAAAATGAATATTACCTTTCTCATCACACCATGCTGTTCGATATATAAAATGCACGGGCACCTTATCGGGAAGAGAAACCGTATAAGGTTCTTCTTTTTCCAAGTATTCGAACATATCTAATTTCCCAATGGAATCATGGAGCAAATAGTCAGCCAATTCAAAGGGTTTTTCCAACCTAACACATCCATGGCTAAAATCACGATTTATTTCTTCAAAAAGATGATCCTGGGGTGTATCGTGCAGGTAAATATTGTAATTGTTTGGAAACATAAATTTTATTCTCCCTAATGCGTTCCATGGACCCGGTTTTTGAACTATACGATATGTAAAATTATCCTTAGTTAAACTTTCCCAGGGAATTGAATCCGGGTTCAAAGGTTTGCTTGTAGTCCAATCCTCGTAAATTTCGTATTGGTTTCGAGCAAGAAAATCACTATCTTTTTTTATGGCTGGCAATATCTCTTCCCTACTAATGCTATTTGGAACCCGCCATTCCGGGCTAAACACAATATAATCCACGGTATCTTTTAATACCGGGGTATAATTTTCAATCTTTCCTACAACAACTTTCATTTCCAACTTCTTATCACCTTTTTCATAATATCGTAATACAAATTCGGGAATATTAATGATAATGTACTTTTCTCCAAAATTTTCAGGAATCCACCGAATTCTTTCCATGTTAATAATAATTTGACCAATACGATCATCAATAGTTTTTGACATGGTTTCGTAAGTTTTATTACCTAGGATTCCATCAACTTCCAACCCGTTTCTTTCCTGGAATTTTTTAACTGCCTTTTCAAGTTCATCGTCAAAAACCATATTTCCAAAATTGCTCTTACTAACCAGGTTGTCATACATATACAAGAACTTCCTAATTGTATCAACATACATTGAAGTATCACCCTGCTGCAAAACGTCCTTCATTGTTATTATTGGCCATCCCCCATTCTTTTTTATTTCCCGATATTCGGCCAGTTTATATTTTAATTTTTCGTACTGGACATGTTTAGGTTTCAAAACTTCTAACGAAGTCCTAATTTCACCTTTATCCAATGCTTCACTTAAATGTCCTTTTAAATTTTTACTAATAGGATGAGCTACCCAGGTAAATTGTAACTTATCAGGATTTATATGACCGGTTAGTAAACCACTGGCATAATCAAGGTATGAACGAGTTAATAAGGCTTCAAGCAACATGACCTTTTCATAAGAAATCCTGTTTTTTTTAATTGAATCAATTAACTGGCTTATTTCCCGGTAAAAATAAAAATCTCTTTCCAACCCGTCTTTTTCAGCCAAGGCCAATTGTTCCCTGTAAACAAGAGCATTTTTATTCAACCTTCCCCTTTCTATCCAAGCCAGGTCATAATCATTCAATTGGTAAAAACCTCTCATTTCTTCATTCCATATCGTTGTATCATTAAAAACAGAATTAAGTTGTTCCTTTAATTTAAAAGTATCCAATTTAAAAAATCCTAATGTTTCATTGCCTGCCAATGGAGGAGAAATATTTATTTCAACTGCAGGTTGTTTTTTATGAAAAAAATAAGGTAATCCTTTATTGTTACAACCTTGAAATAAGATAAACATCAAAAGAATGATGATCCCGGACAATAATTTTTTTCGTGTTATAATAATCTTGAATCCCATTTAGTACAATTATTTTTAATTAACTTGCCAAAAACATGCCATAGAGGTCTTTTTATTTGAAAATTTTAAACTTAATGTGATTTTTTTTTTAAATGAAATGATAATAGGAAATATTGCTCTTGGAAGTTATAAAAAAAACCGACTTTTTTAGCTCTTATAAACAGGTTCAATGCATTACCATCCAGGGTACAAGAAAGAATACCATTTTTCTCCTTATTTTCGCAATAAAACGAGAATTTTTTCTGTTCAACATTTTCTTTTACTTTTTTCCAAAATAGAAATATTATTTAAACATACCCTGAATTTTAATTTCAAGAATTTTAAGATCATTATAAAATTAATTATACAAAAGCCTGATGAAAAAAAAATCTTTGATTGTAAATGTTGTTCTATTTGTAGCTG
>CAZOSQ010000395.1:0-3642 GCA_964582245.1 uncultured Bacteroidales bacterium
TTTTATGGCTTCAACCAAATTGTTTACTTGTTGTTCATCTTCTTTTTGGTGCAAATCTTCTTCTAATTCCATAACATTTTTCATGGAATTCATAAAAAAATCATCCATAACCCGAGTAATGGATTTTTTCTTCCTAAGAATCATAAGACAATGATTTTTGGCAACAGAATATAGCCAACTTTTAAAATTGGAAATTTCAGTCTTTCTCAAATCGTAAATTATTTTTTCAAAGACTTGCATAACGGCATCCTGGCTATCATCCTTGTCATTCAAATACTTTATGCAGAGTGTAAAAACGAGATGTGTATAACGCTTAAATAATATTCCTATGACTTCCTTATCCCCGGTAGATTGGTATTTCCTGATAAGCTCTTCATCAGCAAAACTCGAAACTGGTTTATTTTTCTTAAAATTAAACACCTAGCCGAAATAATGTTTTTTTATAAAACCTCAAAATAAAGAAAATTATTATATTAGCGTTGATAAGAATTGATAGCGACTTATCCATCCCTTTCTTTTTCAACAATTACAATAACCTACTTAGGTAAACAATTCATGAACCTTAAAAGCCTCCTTGTCAAAATGACTTTTTGTCACAACAACACGTGAAAATAGTACGATTTTTTCTTATTACTGTCATAATTTCAAAAAAAAAAATAAAATATGGCAATAGCACAATCATTGATTAAATAGATTTCAAAATATAAATTAAAAATAAAAACACAGGAAAATGGGTAAAATTATAGGAATAGACTTAGGTACTACAAACTCATGCGTCTCTGTCATGGAAGGAAATGAACCTGTTGTAATTCCTAATAATGAAGGGAAAAGGACTACACCTTCTATCGTTGCTTTTATAGAAAACGGTGAACGAAAAGTAGGTGACCCAGCAAAGCGCCAGGCCATTACAAATCCAACAAAGACTGTTTTTTCTATCAAACGTTTCATGGGAGAAACATTCGACAAGGTAACAACAGAAACGGGTAGGGTATCTTATCAAGTAGTAAAAGGAGACAACAATACTCCAAGAGTTAAAATTGATGACCGTTTATATTCTCCACAAGAAATCTCGGCCATGATTTTGCAAAAAATGAAAAAAACTGCAGAAGATTATTTAGGCCAGGAAGTTACTGATGCCGTGGTTACTGTCCCTGCATATTTTAGTGATTCACAAAGACAAGCAACTAAGGAAGCCGGTGAAATCGCTGGTTTAAATGTAAAAAGAATTATCAATGAGCCAACTGCCGCCTCCTTGGCATATGGGTTGGACAAACAAAATAAAGATGCTAAAATCGCTGTCTATGACCTTGGTGGAGGTACATTTGACATTTCTATCCTAGAACTGGGAGATGGCGTTTTTGAAGTAAAATCAACTAATGGCGACACTCATCTTGGTGGAGATGATTTTGACCAGGTTATTATCGACTGGTTGGCTGAAGAATTCAAAAAGGATGAAGGTATTGACTTACGAAAAGATCCAATGGCTTTGCAACGTTTAAAAGAAGCCGCAGAAAAGGCAAAAATAGAATTATCCAGTTCCACGCAGACTGAAATTAATCTTCCGTATATTATGCCTGTGGACGGGATTCCAAAGCATCTTGTTAAATCATTAAGCCGTGCTAAATTTGAACAATTGGCAGATTACCTGATTCAAAAAACCATTGAACCTTGTAAAAAGGCATTAAAAGATGCCAGCATGACATCATCAGATGTAGATGAAGTAATTTTAGTAGGTGGTTCAACTCGTATCCCTGCTATCCAGAAAGTAGTGGAAGATTTCTTTGGAAAAAAACCATCAAAAGGAGTAAATCCTGATGAAGTCGTGGCTATTGGAGCTGCTATTCAAGGTGGCGTGTTGACAGGTGAAGTGAAAGATGTTCTATTGCTCGATGTGACTCCTCTTTCATTGGGGATTGAAACCAAGGGTGGTGTAATGACCAAATTAATTGAATCAAATACAACTATTCCTACCAAGAAAAAAGAGACTTTCACCACGGCAGTTGATAATCAACCCTCAGTAGAAATCCATATATTACAAGGTGAACGACCGATGGCATCAGGTAATAAAACCATTGGACGATTCCACCTGGACGGTATACCGCCAGCTCCCATGGGAGTGCCCCAAATTGAAGTTGAGTTTGATATTGATGCCAACGGGATATTGAACGTGGCAGCACGAGATAAAGCAACAGGCAAACAACAAAGTATCAGGATCGAAGCTTCCTCAGGTTTAAGTGATGATGAAATTGAAAAAATGAAAAAGGAAGCCCAGGAAAATGCCGATGCTGATAAAAAAGCCAGGGAAAAAGTTGATAAACTGAATTCAGCTGACAGCTTAATTTTCCAAACGGAAAAACAACTTAAAGAATTCGGTGACAAACTACCCGGAGATAAGAAAAAACCAATTGAGGATGCCTTGGCTAAATTAAAAGAAGCACAAAAGAGTCAAGACTTGGATGCCATTGATAAAGCAACTGCTGAATTGAATTCGGTGTGGCAAGCTGCCTCTGAGGATATGTACAAAGCCAGCCAGCAAGGTGGGGAACAGGCTCAACAAGAACCTGAAGGTGCAACAACCGAAGGTGGAAAAAAAGAAGGTGGCGATGATGTTACTGATGTAGATTTTGAAGAAGTAAAGTAAAGTTTTTTCATCAATAAAGATAAGACCCCGTTGAAAAACGGGGTTTTTTATTTATCAAAAGAAAAAAACCTGCACAAACTTGTGAGTTCCCTGTGAATTTTTCTTTGATAGATCTTTTTTTCAATTTTATAAGTAATAAAAGAATGTAAAGAAAATTATATTTTGCAATTTCTATAATGAAATGTATTATAACTTTTATTCGGCCAAGAATTTACTAAATCCCCACGACTTGTTTAACTATTTTCAACCTATTCAAAGACTTTTTAACAGGAAGAAATGAACCTTTCAAGGATTATTTCATTATTGAATTTTAAATTTATACTTACCAAATAAAACCGCGGATTTAATTGTTACCGCAGGAATAATGGTCAAGATAAATTAATTCTATTGGCTAGAAAAAAGAAGGGCATCTCCTGTTCTTTCAATAAACAGTTAGTTTTGTTTTTACATAAAATAAACAATGTTACTATCTTTAAAAAAGTCATCCACTTATATTAAAGTGGATAAAGATCCTTTATTTTATTCTATTCTAAATCTTCAACAGGATAATTTTCTTCACGAGCGGCTGCTTCTTTCTCCCAAACCGGGATCACTTTTTCCAAGAACTCTTCTTTTTCCTGGTAAAGTTCCTTCATATCCAATCCAATATATGCCTGTGCCTTTTCCTTTGTGGAAATATCTGGCATAGGAACGGTTTCATTATGACCGAGTGCAGCAAGTAGCCTGGCTAACATGATCCTAGCCTCCTGCGCCTGGTGTATTCCAGTAGCAATGATCCTGCTGACTTCAACCGGGGAATGGAAAGAAGACCCATGTGCAGCCACGGCATAATCCCACCGCCATTGGGAGTGTCTTATCAACCTCAATATAGAATTCATTTGCTCTTCCGTGGCACCATAATCCCAAGCATATTTAGCTTCCACGTGTGCCTTAACCAGCTGCTCTTCTAGTATAATCCTATTTTGGTATATTTTATCCTGTCTCTCATAAACATCTTTTAC
>CAZOSQ010000396.1:0-3642 GCA_964582245.1 uncultured Bacteroidales bacterium
TTTATCCCGGTTTTAAACATGGAGAAGTAAAAATTTTTCATGCGTTTGCCCTGATGTTTGCCCGGTTTTTATTGCAAACGTTTACAATTACCTAAATATCCACCATTGCTTTTAATTTATTATTGCACCAATTGATTCATTCCATGTAATCGCTGTAACGAATCTATTCAAAAAGGATATTTTATCCGTGTTTTTTATTATTTTTTTAACATTAGTGTCAGGTAAAAAAATAAGAGGGTTAGTTTGAACGACCCATCCACCCCTTACTTTATCTCCATCATTTCCAAATGATCCATCTCCGAGATCAATATTATCGTAATCAATGCCCATATCTACAACAGCGACTTTAACCCCATAATTTCCGGTAGTAAAATCCCATGCTCTATCTGCATCTATATCAGTGTCGGTTGATAACATTGTTCCTTCAAACCCCCATTGGAAAATATAATCTGGATCATTGGGGGGATTGTCATCTAGAGAAACAATCAGATTTGGTTCTGCATATTCAATTTCAGGATATGAATTTAACTTGGAGATAACTTTTTCTATATTTTCATTCTCAGGGAGTTCAAGCACCATTAATCTATAAATACCATAATCACGACTTGATTTTAGTTTTGAAGGATTGTACTTCGAGACTATTCTTCTAATTTTATGATTACCATAGTCTTGGTAGAATGATTTTTTATTAGCTTGTGTTTTGTAATTCTGTTGTTTAATATCGTTAACTGACATATATTCAGGCATTGTCGTTTTTTTTAAATATTCATTATCAACAGCACCTTCTTTTAATTTTATTATAACTTCTCCTTGCACATAATTTTTATTGGTTTCTTGATGAACTTGAATAGTATCTCCTTTTTCGTTCATTCTTTGAATTTGCTGACTATAGCAATTTAATACCAGCATGGATATCAAGAAAGATAATGTATTTTTAAGTATCATGGTTAAAAAACTTATTAGTAAATAATTACTTCTTTAGTCTGTGTTGAATCATTAAAAGAGAAAATATAATTTCCTGTTTCACCAAACATATAATCTAGTTGAATTGAATCAATTATATATTGTGATGGGCAAACTATATCTTTATTGTTGTAACTTTCATTTTTTAATATAATATTATATTTAATATTTTTGCTTTCTTCGGATTTGGTAATCCTTGAAAATTCATAGCAATGATTTGGTAGTCCATAGATTACAGTAAAAACTAAAGTTTCACAACAATTAAACGAGTCAGGCAGATTGACCGATTCAATAAATGCTTTTATCTCATGAACGTCTTGATTATTCTCTTCTTTTTCATCGCATCCAGGTAATAGAATGCCGACCATCAAAATTGTTAAAATATTCAAATAACCAAATATATCCTTTTTGAATATAAATTTTACCATTAATAGGTTTATTGCCCATGCCAAGGCCAAAAAAAATATTATTTTTTTCATGATTTAATTTTTTTATTTCTCATGGATTCTATCCTTGAATGGATTTAAATATTCAGCAATTTTTTTCCCCGTTTTGTCATAGAATAATAGACTTTCACCAAATGGAACTTTAATATCGAAATAATTTTCATCCTTGTCATATTTACTTTTAATAGTCGAATGGAATCCACTATAACAAGATCCACCAAAATCAATTCTATTCATGTTTTTTTGTTTCACCCGGGGTGGGATGTTCGTTTCATCTTCTTTTTTTAAAGGTGAATGTTTATCGTCAATACAATAAAACAACTCTTCAGGGTTCTTTCGAGTACCCGTTATTATATTATATTTCCCGAGTATTTCTGCCGTGCGATTATCAACATCCACTTCAGTTATAAGATTTAAAAATTCTATATATTTTTGTGAAAAAATAACGATAACAGATTTTTCACCCGGTAATTCCAAGTATGCAACACTATTATATAGCGAGTCCCGCATAAGTTTTTTAAAATCGTCATCTTGCTGGATAAATTTTTCCAAGTTAATATTTCCTTTATTATCCAATTTAGTATTAAATATTTCGAAATGATAGTCGTAAAACTTATTTTCACCTAAAAGTTTCCGAACTGAATCTTTAGGTTGGTCAAATACATTTTTTAGCATATTTTTCTCATGTAACCTTGACAAACCTTTCGTGAGAGTACTATCTTGTGCAAATTCAGTTATCTTGTTACTAGTTCTAAAGTTATTCAAGGTTTTTATTACATTTTCGTTAGTTGATTGGCCGAATGTTATGGCTAAACAAACTAGCATAATAATAAGGCTAATTAATAGCCTATTTATTTTTATATAATTAAATATTTTCATATGTTTAAAAATACGATTAAGTTAATAATTTGCCACACCTTTTTAATCATTGGTCGTGTGTGTCTCAAGAATACATCAGACATGGTCTGTTTCATCATGTTTTTTTATAAAAGTATAAAATCAATCCGTCAAAACCATCCTCTTTGTATCCACCACTTTACCATCGGTAATCAGTGAATACATGTACATACCCGCTGACAGTTCGTTGCCTTGAATGATGATACTGGCCTGTCCTTTTTGATAAAGATGTATGCTTTTTAATTGTTTCCCGTTCATATCATACACGTACATGGTGGCTGTTTTTACATTTTCTGGCAGGAAATAGGCTATTTCCGTACTTTCTGTAAATGGGTTCGGTATGTTCTGGGCAAGGAAAGGTTTCTTTTCACCACTTTCTTCCAAGTTGGTTATCCTGCTGCCAGACTTTAACTGGTTTTCCAGGTTGGGATTTCGTGCCAATAGTTCTCGTACTTGAATTTGAAGTTGGTCTATTTGGGCTTGCATATCATCAATCTGTGCTTGCTGTATCTTATTGGTTTCTACTAGCAATGGAATAAAACCAATGTAATCAATGGCATATAACCCGTCTATACTATCATAACGTACCAGCTCGGGAAATATCTTTTCAACTTCCTGGGCCACGAAACCAAATTTTCTTCCCTGCGGGAATACGGGTAAAGGATTTGCTTCCACGGTAATAAATGTATCCGGCTGGCTTGCCGTGCCTTTTTTGTATATGGTATCAACCTTGTTCCTGTCTACTTTACCCTGCATGGAAACATTTTTTAATTCCTCGGGAGTTTTATAGTAATAACTTTTACCTTGAAGAAGGTTAACCTTTTCTACCAAGCTGTTCAGGCTTGCCGTATCTTTTTTCAACCTCCCGTCCGAGCTAATCCAGGAACCTGTGCTATAACAATCACCGTAGGCTTTTATGGAATATCCACCTTCATTACCTCCACCTACTTTAAGGGTGGTTTCTCCATCCGGTACATAACCAATTCCAAACCTATTGCTACCGGGAGTGCATGAAAAATAGGCTCCATAGTACCCGTAAACCATGGTGTTAACTGTAGTGGTACCCATCATGGTAGTTTTTCCGGTAAAATGAGAAGTTCCATTGACAGTTATTGCATTTAACCCTGATGGATTTCCACTTATACCAACCTTCCCTGAAGAATTTACCTTAATCTGCGAGTACATGCTAACGTTGTAAATTAATACATTTACTAAAACGTTAAAAAAATAAAATTTCTTTTCATTTTAATTTAAAATTAAACTTAATTATCATTGCAAAGTCTTTCCTCGCTTTGCTTTCGAGGTATATAAACACCACGCACGAAAAATTTAGGTT
>CAZOSQ010000397.1:0-3623 GCA_964582245.1 uncultured Bacteroidales bacterium
GTTAAAATATGCTTTAGTCAGGGGTATAACAGATTTTATCGAAGAAGATATAGACACGGGTAAAATAATCTTGCAAGATGAATTACCAATTCTTGACCAGGATAATGCCGGGAGTTTACATGATAAACTAATGAAACGGGGTGCCGAATTGGTTTTAAAAACTGTCAAAAAAATTGAAGAAGGCAACGTCCGGGTTATTCCCCAAAATGATCTTTTAAAAAATAGTGGAAAAGTAAAATTAGCACCTAAAATTTTTAAAGAAGATTGTAAAATTAATTTTCAATTAAACGGGGAAAAAGTGTATAACTTTATCCGTGGCCTTAGTCCCTATCCGGGTGCATGGACTGAAATAAAAAATAAAGAAAAGAAAATCCTGAAAATTTTTGAAGCAAGTTTTCAAAAAGACAATCATCAATTCCCTCCGGGTGAAATTATTTCAGATCAAAAAAACTATTTAAAAATAACAGTGGTGGATGGTTATATTAACCTACTCCAAATACAAGTCGAGGGAAAGAAAAAAATGGCTGCAACAGATTTCTTAAGAGGCTTTAATGATATAGATCAATACAAAATCACAGGCACCACTGTTTAGTGTCATTTATTCTTCTTTTTTCTTCTTCCTCAACCACAGTTTTTGCCCTACCTTTGCCTCCTCTCCCATTTCCATCAAATTTTTCTTATACAATTTTTTTAATTTAATGGCATAATCCTGTGAAATGGAATACATGGTTTCCCCTTCTTTAACTGTATGATATTGATTACCCACTGAAGCTTTATTTCTCTTAGGCTGGAGAAATAAAACCTGCCCTGGTTTTATTTCAGCATCTTTCTCCAGTTCATTATATTTAAATAATTCCCCGGGTAATAACTCATTCTCTTCAGCCAATTTTTTAAAAGTATCACCTTCCCTGGTAATAATATAATCCACCCGATTTTTCTCTTCTTTACGACCTAAAGCAATACTGAAATTTTCATTTCTTGAAACCAGGTGGGTTTTGTTTTTTTCATCTCTATCTCTATCATCGAAATCTCGGGGTAGGTAGCCCTTATCGTACTTATATAATTCATATTCTTCAATAATCCGTATTAGGGCATTGGCATATGTGGGACTAGTGGCATAACCAGCTTTTTTAAGCCCCCGGGACCATCCCTTATAGTCACTAATTTCAAGTTCAAACAATGATTTATACCTTGGCGAGTTCATGAGAAATTCTGTATGATCCTTGAAAGACTCTTCCGGTGTTTTATATTTCCTGAAACACTCGTTTCTTTTATCATCATCGTGATAAATTTTCTTACCGGACCATCCATGACATTTTATTCCAAAATGATTATTGGCGGAAGTAGCAAGCATGCTATTTCCATTCCCCGATTCTAAAATCCCTTGTGCCAATGTTATGCTAGCAGGAATCCCACTTCTTTCCATCTCTCCCACTGCAATTTCGTGGTACATATCAATATAATCTTCTGGAGTTAATTTGCTTTGTGCTTGTAATAACAAGAATGAATTTAAAAATATAATATAAAAAAGTATAAAGTTCTTATTCATGATTTTTATCTTTTAAGGAGATTGATAAAGCCTGCCACAGGTTATCCACTGGAGGAGGTGCAACTATTTTAACCAATTCTTTTTTAACAGGATGCATAAAAGAAAGGCTCCTGGCATGTAAACTTATCCCACCACCGGGATTGGATCTGGGAAAATCATACTTCAGGTCCCCTTTCACTGGACATCCAATGGCAGAAAGTTGGCTACGTATTTGATGGTGCCTTCCAGTTTCAAGTATTACTTCCAATAAATAAAAATTTTCAGATTTGGCGATCATCTTATAACATAAGGAAGCTTTTTTAGAATCCTTAACTTCTTTATTATGGGCATATGACTTATTTTGTTTCTGATTTCTCACCATATAATGCTCCAATCTTCCATCCAAACTAGGGGGAGCATTTTTTACGATAGCCCAATATTTTTTTTCAACCTCTTTTTCTTTGAACAGGTTGTTCATTCGAGTAAGAGCCTTGCTTGTCTTAGCCAAAAGTACGACTCCACTTACGGGCCTGTCAAGTCGATGGATTAACCCCACGAACGCTTTTCCTTGTTTTTGATATTTTCCCGCCAAGAAATTCTCCAGGATTTCAACTAGAGGTTTGTCCCCTGTTTTATCCCCCTGTACAATAATATTGTTCTTTTTATTGATCGCGATAAGGTGATTGTCCTCGTATAGTATGTCTTCTTCAGAAATTACCATTCTCCTATATTTCCTATTTTTTCAAAAATATCACTTCGAAGTTTATGATTATTTAACCCGTTGAACTAATCTCCAATACTGGTTAAATTTCACTTGTTTTAAACAAACATTAATATTTTTTTATCCAGTTATACATCTACTTCAAAAAATACTATCCTACATCTAGTCCCATCGAATCCTCATGCTCAATCATGTCCTTTTTATACAAAGCGGTGTATAATGATTTTACCAAGATTACATGATCAAGAAAATTTTAATACTCCTCTTGTTCATTAGGGAAGTCTTTCTTTCTAACATCAGTTACATAATTGGAAACAGCGGATAAAATTTCATCATGTAAATTATGGTATCTTCTTAAGAACCTGGGGGAAAATTCTTGGGTAATCCCCAGCATATCATGCAAGACAAGCACCTGGCCATCCACCTTGCTACCTGCACCAATTCCAATGATAGGAATTTCCAGTTCTTTTGTGACACGTTCAGCCAAAGATGCAGGAATTTTCTCCAAGACTATTCCAAAGCATCCTAGATCTTGTAACATATGAGCATCTGTAATTAATTTGGCTGCTTCTTTCTCTTCCTTGGCACGAACCACGTATGTTCCAAATTTATATATAGATTGGGGGGTTAAACCCAAATGACCCATCACCGGAATTCCTGCCGAGATAATCCTTTCCACGGATTCTTTAATTTCAATCCCACCCTCCAGTTTAACAGCATGAGCACCAGTTTCTTTCATAATTCTTATAGCTGAATTCAATGCCTCCTTGGAATTTCCCTGGTAGGTTCCGAACGGAAGATCCACTACAACCAGGGCTCTTTTTACTGCCCTTACAACGGATGCTGCATGATAAATCATTTCATTCAGTGTTATGGGAATGGTGGTTTCATACCCTGCCATTACATTTGAGGCAGAATCACCTACCAAGATCACATCAACACTGGTGGAATCAATGATTTTTGCCATGGAAAAATCATATGCAGTCAGCATTGCAATCTTTTCCTTTCGTTGTTTCATTTCATGAAGGACATGCGTAGTCACCTTCTTTACAGAATCATGTATTGCCATTAGCCTGGTTTTAATTGTTTGCAAATTTCATAAATTATTTAACATGAACATAAATAATAATTAAAAAAGTTACATAATCTTGAAAAAAAAATAGATTTTTCCCTCAATTTCTACCCGACATTTTTGAAACATAAACTTCCTTGCTGCAAAATCTTCACATATTTAATAAATAGAAATACGTGAAAAATCACCTTTACAAATTATAAGAAACATTAATAGAATCCATTATTTCAACTTTTTTGAAGAAATTATCACTACTGACCGGGTAAATTTTAAATAAAATTAAAACCGCTAAATTATTATTG
>CAZOSQ010000398.1:0-3615 GCA_964582245.1 uncultured Bacteroidales bacterium
TTTTAGGCTCTTTTATTCAGTACTTTACGAAATGGTTTTTTCAAGTTGGGTTAAATGAGCATAAGAAATTTCTCCCCTCCCGGAATAATTCACTTGATTTTGTTCTTGAAAAAACTTATTGTAAATTAACCCCCCTGTTAGAGAAACATCAATCAAATTCAAACTTTTCTTCCTGTACCCGTACAAGCCCAAATGGATAAAAGGCCCTTTTCCACGATATACCAAGGGGGTTAAACCTCCATCTTGAACAGAAAAGTTCATTCTTCCAAGGCTAAAAGTAAAAAACCTGTTGATTGGCGGGTTCTTTTTTTTCTCCTCACCGGTGGATTCATCGGGCTGGCAATTGGCTTGGTAAAAGAAGAAAGATAAAAAGAAAAAGAAAAAAATATTTCTATACATGATTTGAAATTAGGTTATTATTCTTTATATCTAGGGGGTTTAACTTATTCAATATTGGTTAAATCTTATTTAAGCCAAATTTTAATGCTAAATTGTAAAGGGTTAAAATACAAAAAAAAGATAATCTTGTGAAATATTAATGTTCCTATAATCTTTTTTTTCTTGATTTGTTATATATTTCTTTGTAGATAAGAAAGGGTAATGATTTTTTAATGTGGAGGTAAAAAATTTATAGGAATGGGAATTTTAATCATTGAAATTTTGCAAGCCATGCTGGTACCCGTGGTTATGGTTTCTGCTTGCGGGCTTCTATTGCTAGGGATGAACAACAAGTACTCGATGATCGTGAACCGTATCAGGCTATTGAACCAGGAAGAAAGATCTATTTTAGAAGATCATCCAACCGATAAAAAAGACAGGTTTTTCAATGTGGCCATTCAACTTAAAAAGTTGATATATAGAATGAAACTAGTAAGAAATGCTGTTTTTTCTTATTCCATAGCCATTGGCTTTTTTATAATATCATCATTATTCATTGGGTTAAAATATATTTTAACTGGCACGTCGGTAGAAATTTTTATCATTTTCTTCTTTTTAGCGGGAATGTTATCTGTTCTCCTAGGTATTATATTTGCGGCACTCGAGGTAATGAAAGGTTTTGAAGTAGTAAGAATCGAGATAAGCAGTTTGAAAAAACATCCCGGGGAACTGCCATAAAATGTAAAAAATTCATTTCTACTTAGTTCTTAAAAATGATTTTTTATGCACGCTTAATTATTCTTTTAAATCCAAAGAAAAAAGAATTTATTATTTATTGGAAGTTAGTTGATTATAAATTTTATTAATAGCTAAAAGGAAATTAAAAAGAAATAAATAGATGTTTTGATATAATAATTTTTAATTTTACTGCCGCAAATTTAAAAAAAACTTCTATTATGGACGTAAATGGAAAGATCTTTAGAAAATTTCTTGAACGTCAAGAAAAATATAAGGAACAATTCAGTAAAATTGTTGCTGCTAAACAACACTCGAAAGGTAAATTAACTGCATGGGAAAGGATCGATCTATTATTCGATAAAGATACTTTTGAAGAAATTGACTCGTTTGTAAAACCCGCGAAAGTAGAATTTGGAAAAGTAGTAGATTCTTATGGTGATGGTGTCATTATCGGGCATGGCAAAATTCATGGTCGTTTAGCCTTTTGCTTCTCACAAGATTTTACAGTTATGGGAGGATCTTTAGGTTCTGTCCATGCGGCCAAAATCATGAAAGTACAAGACATGGCCTTAAAAATGGGAGCCCCCATTATAGGATTAATCGATTCAGGTGGAGCACGTATACAAGAGGGAATAGCCAGTTTGGCAGGATACGCCGGTATCTTCCACCGCAATGTTAAATCTTCAGGGGTAATACCTCAAATTTCGGTGATCATGGGACCTGCTGCCGGGGGAGCTGTATATTCTCCAGCGTTAACTGATTTTGTTTTCATGACCGCGAAAACCAGCTACATGTTTGTTACTGGTCCCAACGTGGTAAAAGAAGTGCTAAACGAAGATGTATCATTTGAAGATCTTGGTGGAGCAGAAGTGCATTCTAAAAAAAGTGGAGTTTCGAATTTCATGTATGAAGATGAAGAAAACACGATTTTGGGGGTAAAAAAACTTTTATCCTATTTCCCCTCAAATAACATGGAAAATCCCCCTTTGGTTGATACTGAAGACACTCCTGACAGGATAGAAGAAAGATTACGGGATACGGTTCCCGATGATCCAAATAAAGCTTATGATGTAAAAAATGTCATTAGGCTTTTAGTTGATCAAGGAAAATTTTTAGAAGTTTCGGAAAACTTCGCCCAAAATGTAGTGGTATGTTTTGCCAGGCTAAATGGACGTTCCATCGGGATTATAGCCAATCAGCCCAAGGTATTGGCCGGGACCCTAGATATTGATTCATCCATGAAAGCGGCGAGATTTATCCGGTTTTGTGATTCTTTTAACATTCCTATCTTGACATTGGAAGATGTACCTGGATTTTTACCGGGTATTAACCAAGAACATGGAGGAATCATCAAGCACGGTGCTAAATTACTTTATGCCTATTCCGATTCAACCGTACCAAAAATAACTGTCATCTTGAGAAAATCATATGGCGGCGCCTATTGCGTGATGAACAGTAAAAACCTGGGCGGAGATTTCAATTTTGCTTGGCCTACCGCGGAGATAGCCGTAATGGGTCCTGAAGGAGCTGTCGCTATCCTTTACAAAAAAGAATTGGCAGAATCCGAAGATCCAGCCAGGCTTAAAAAAGAATTGGCTTTAAAATACCGGGAAGAAATTGCAAATCCTTATATTGCCGATGAAAAAGGATACATCGATGAAGTAATAGACCCGGCATTGACCAGGATTAAATTAATCTCTGCTTTCGAGGCACTTGAAAATAAACACATCAATGTCCCGGAAAGAAAACATGGAAATATACCTTTATAAATATTTTCTCGTTTAGATGGGATTTCCTACAAAAAGGATAACCTTATTATATTGAATTAAAAAACATTGTGATCAAAATAACTTAAGTAATTTTGTAATTTTTTTCAAATTATAAACAAAATCTTATAATATGTACATTAACGCTGTTGGGCATTATTTGCCAGAGAAGGTTATTCCTAATTCCTATTTTAAGGATGTGAATGGATTAACAGAAGATTGGATTGTCGCTCGTACGGGCATAAAGGAGCGCAGGAAGGCAGCTGAACATGAAAACACAAACACGATGGCAGCTGAAGCGGTGAGAAATCTTATTAAAAATTATAAAATATCCACCCAAGATATCAACCTTATTGTTGGATGTACTTATAGCCCTTATGATACGGTAGGTAATATTGCTCAAATTGTACAGAAAAAATGGCAAATACCCGATACTGTTTCTATCAATATTGGTGCCGCATGCTCAACTTTTATCAATGGGTTGGAATTAACAGAAGGATATTTTGGGATAAATAAAGCCGACAAGGCTCTTGTTATAGATTCGGAGCATAATACCCTTTTTGGACATGAGGACGATGATAAAAGCGGACATTTATGGGGAGATGGTGCAGCAGCAGTATATATTTCGAAAGAAGTCGAATCAGAACACGCACTCGAAATAGTTGATGTATTTACCAAGGGGCATGCCAATGATGGAAAAGGACCTGATGGAGTATGGCTGCGGCCATTAAAC
>CAZOSQ010000399.1:0-3613 GCA_964582245.1 uncultured Bacteroidales bacterium
AAATTTGGGAGCTAAAGGATCGCGTCCCTTGTATTGCCAGATTTCAAAATCACTACCACCTTGTAAATTTATTGCAAAAACAGCGTGTCTTGCCCTGGGTTTTCCCCCCGTTTATGGCAACATTAATTCGGCAACTGCCTCCGCTTCGAAAATTCTTACATTCACTCCAAAGTATTTTCGATACCATTTCCATGCTTCGTGGACATCTCTTACACCTATACCAATTTGTTGAATTCCTCTTATTACTTTCTCGGCCATAAGTTTGATACTTGTGATTGTTATATTATGTTGGATTTATTCTTGATGCTATATAAATAAATAATCTTGGAAAATATTTTTTTAAAGGCACCATGAAAGTCTCCTTTCCGCCAATGATAATCTCCAATTTATTTTTATTCATTCCCTTTATAATTTGCTTGGCACATTTTTCGACTTTAATACCTGTTTTTTGACCCTCATCCATGATACCATGTTGCTTTCCATCTTTTGTTATGGCGTTATAGGAAATGTTGGTAACCACTCTTCCCGGCAAAGCGATGGTAACCTTGATATTGTCTTTATTTAACTCTGTTTTTAAAGTTTCAAAAAAGCCAACCATGGCGTGTTTTGAAGCAGAATATGCTGACCTTAAGGGGAAACCGAATTTTCCTACAATGCTGCTAATAGCCACTACGTGACCCCCACCATTTTTTACCATGACGGGTAAGACTAACTTGGTTAACAAAACGCTGCCGAAATAATTTATTTCCATTATTTTCCTGTCTATATCCAAGGGAGTTTCCATGATTAAAGAACGTTGGCTAATTCCCCCGTTATTTACCAGTACGTCAATTCGATCAAATTGGTTCAACACTTTTTTAGTGCAATCTTCGATCTGCCCGGGATTTCCCAAGTCCATCAAGCAGATATGACAATGGGTTGTTAATTCAAGACATTTTTTTCTTACTTCTTCCAGTTGTTTTTCACGTCGAGCAGACAAGATCAATGTACTTCCCCGGCGGGCAAACTCGTAAGCAAGTGCTTCTCCTATCCCCGAAGAAGCCCCTGTAATCCATATGATTTTTCCCTTGTATTGCACGATCTTGATTTAAGTTCTAATAAAACGGCGTTAAAATTAAACAATTCTATCCAGTTATTGAGGATAATTTTTTCATTTTTCCCAGTATTTCTTGTCTTTTATATTTTGCTTGCTTCAATAATTGATTTTTCCTGTAGGTAACCCATAGGTACCGGATGTTAAGCTTCCATCTTTTAAAATAATAAGAATAATTAACGGAAAACAAACCTGTAAGGGGAAGACTTACCAGGTAAATCAACCAGGCAAATGAGAATGGCACAAAGATGGCGACCAATATAGTTTGTAACAGGTAAAAAGCCGGGAAAAGAAAATAAGACAAACCAAACCTGAAGGAACTGATGAATTGAGGGTCTTTTACTTTCTTGGTATAATGTACAGGTATTATATACGGGAGATAATTGTTTATAGCCCCGTACAAGTATAAAGGTGAAAAAATTACAAATAGCAAAAATTGTAATCCCGGGACAAATATATTGTGCTTTTTTTTCAATATCCAATCTCTTAAATCCAGTTTATGTAACAGGTCTTTATATTCTTGGACGAGGGTCTTTAAAGAGGATAATTCTCCCGGATCCTGTTCAAGCGAATGATTTAGAATACTTATAATCTTTTTTTCCGCGACAAAACGATTAAACAGGTTGCTATCTTTTTTGTTCATTTCCTTTAGCAGGTAGGGGCGGAAAAATTTTCTTAGAAAATCGAAAGTTTCATAATAATCATCTTGCTGTATATCTATCATCACATCACTTAAACCAGCAAATAACTCTTTTGAAACCAGGTTGATTGTTTTGGGACCATTTTCTTTATAGGCTTTATAATAATCAGCAAGTTCAATGGGTTTTCCTATATTAACAAACAGGTCACTCCTCGGGTTGTAATAATCGCTAAACTCTAACCCGACAGGAATAATTTTGACACCGGGTTGATCCCTAAATTTTTCCTGTGCTTCAAAACCTATCCTAAAAATACCCTTTTTCAGGGGTCGGAGTTTTCTTTGGTTACCATGGCTTCCCTCGGGCATAATTCCCAACGTGCCATTATTCTTCAAACCTTCTACCACGGTATCGAAAACCATGTTGTTTAACTTTACCTTATTAGCCCCGTCGCGTATCCTAAAGATGGGAAGAATCTTGATATACATTAAGTACCGTAAAGTTTTTTCATTGAAGATATCGGCTCTTGCGACAAACACGGTTTGTTTATTCACCGAATGTATTACAGCCATTGCATCCATCAAAGCATTTTGATGGTTAATGGCTAGTATAACGGGAGCATTTCGCGGGATAACACCTATATTATGTTTTTGAATCTTCCTGTAAAAGAACTCCATTAGAATGTATACAAAAGATTTTAAAAAGGCATATCCCACGGAAAAGTCAAAAATATTTTTCTTTAATTTTATCATGTGTTTCTTTTTATTGGTATTCTAGACCAGGCAAAACCCAGGATCAAACCTGATAAAATATGCCATATTCCCCACCAAGCAGCTATAAAAGCCATGCCTCCAAGCCCGTTAAAAAGGTTTGGGTTAAAAATCAGGACCAATGCAAGTGCCGAATTCTGAATACCTGTTTCAATACTAATAGATCTCCTACTGCTTACATCAACCTTGGCCAAGCTTGCCAGTAAAAAACCTGTTGATAATGCGAGAGCGTTATGCAATAAAACAATAACCACTACAAGGTGGATATATTTTAAAAATAAGTTAAAATTTGCAGAAAGTGCGAAAAAAACATACCCCGCGAATATTATGATGGACAAGACCTTCATAGGATTTTTGATTTTTTCCGTGGCCAGTGGAAATTTACGTGCGAAAATCATCCCAATAATTAAAGGCACTCCAAGGATCAGGAAAATGCTCACGAACATCTGGACAGGATCTATATGGATGGGTAGGTAAATACCTGACGCCTTGGTATAAAGTGAGCCCCAGAAACGGAAATTGAGCGGGGTCATGAAAATAGATGCCAACGTGGAAAAAGAAGTAAGACTTATAGAAAGTGCAATATTTCCCTTGGCTAACATGGTGATGAAATTAGAGATATTACCCCCCGGGCATGCAGCAACGAGGATCAAACCCAGGGCCACGCTGGCAGGAGGTTTGATGATGGTTATAAACAAGAAGGAAACAGCGGGAAGGAAAATAAATTGTGAAACAATCCCGGTTAATAAGGATCTTGGATTTTTTATTATGTTCTTGAAATCACCGATTTTAATACTTAACGCTACACCAAACATGATGAAGGCCAAGGTTATATTCATGACCATCAAACTTGCTTCGCTAAAATTTAAAAATTCCGTATCTAGGACTTCAAGAGATTGAGTCATTAGAAAGTGTTTTCAAAAACGAGCCGAAGATACAAATTTTTTGATGTTCATTACCTAGAAACTTGGTAAAAATACATTCTACCAGTAATTCTTTTATTTTTGGGCAAACCCACTCCCGGAACTTTTATTTTAAAGTAGAAGATCCTTGAAATTTTAGCATTTTACCAGTCGAAATCAATCTACTTTTCTTCCTTATTTTTCAAACTT
>CAZOSQ010000400.1:0-3613 GCA_964582245.1 uncultured Bacteroidales bacterium
TAAATAAATTAAAAATTTACTGGTTGTTTTATATTCCATAATAAACTTATTTATCAACCTATATTAACAACTAGAAACTTCATTTGGTTGATAAATTTATATTTCATTTTGTTCCATTATAGCACATCCCTTGAATATAAAATCTTTTCTCTTTTTTTCTTTTTCGTGAACCATCTTGCAATTTGGCAAGACATAAACACCTACAATATTTTTCTCGAGAGAATGAATATCTTTTTCCTTGAACCTTGGCCTTACAAGTAAATATGATCCACATTCTCCTGTTTTAACTTCACGGTCTAACTTCAAAAAATACCAGTTATTATAACCGGAAAATTCATCACGATACATTATAATACCCCGGTTTGGCAAGAAAGGTACCGTAGCGTTTGTTTTTGTGAAAGGTGAAAGATCAAAATATTCTCCAACAACATCTTGTTCGTCTTCTTCAAAATTTAATGAAAATGCAGGGATTCCCAGGCTAAAGGGTTTCCAAACACCCCTCCTTATTTTAATGTCTCCCAAACCGGAAGTGACAAACATTATTAGGTAAAATCCTGAATAAATAGAATGAACTAAACTGGCACGACCATGTGCCGCCCCATATTTGAAAGAAATTGCAATAAACTGGAATAACAGGATTCCTGATATAGAATATATCAACACATCTTGCAATTTTTTGACATTAAGCAATATATTGGAATCATAAAAACTTGAATTGCTCAAAGAATTACTTATCAATGTGTTATATATTGTTAAACAAAGTATAAACAACATGACGGATAAGAAATGGAAATTATGCACCTTATCATTCACCAGCCAAAAATCATATAATCCATGAAGCAAGGAGGCGATAAGGAAAAAAAAGAAAAACTTTTCAAAAACATTCCTTTTTTCCTTGAATTTTGCCACCACCATGCCATATGCGACCAATGAAGATAGAAACATGTGGAAAACCACCGATGTCAATGTTCTTCCTATTATGACCGATTCCCCAAGATTTTTGAAATACATTAGATTCTCTGAAAAAGCAAATCCTAAAGCGGAAATGGAGGCATAGACAATAAAATCAACGGGTTCATTTACCTCCCCCGTAAATTTTAATAGGAAAAGCAATGGTATTATTTTCACTAATTCTTCCACCATACCAATTCCAATGACACTATAGAAAAGATCATTCATGACTTCTCCATTAAGGTTAAATCCAGCAAAATATTTAAGTACATCTGACAATAAAAAAGTGAATTCAGAAAAAAATGCTCCACCAAGAAATATCAATAGAATATATTTCCATTTTTCAGGTTCGTAAATATCGATTTTCCTTAAATAAATTAAGTAAACCAAGACTATCATCAATGCCGCTAAAAAACTCGTAAAATCTAGATTTTGATAAGTAATCAAGAAAACAGATTGAAAATATCGAAGAAGATTAAACCGCTTTAAATATAAATGACGCTTAATATCAGATGGTACATATTGCCTGGTTTCCTTATTGTTCAATAATTCATTAATTAAACTATATTGGCCATTTTCATAATGCATACTGGCCAGGTTTTGATATGCTGACGGAAGGTCTCCACCAACCTCAATTTCCTTGTGCATGTAAATATCTCCATTCTCCTCCTCGCCCAGTTGAAAAAAACAATATCCAATGGAATTATTAAGATATTTCAACCGGCTATTTTTCACTGAAAAGAAATAATTCAGAGCTTTGACATAGTTGCCTAGAAAAGTATAGCATAAGCCAGTACCAAAATTTCCAATATCCCTCATCTGCTGATTTGGAGAAAGGGTCTTCAACAGGTAAAACTGGATGATCTCCTCGTTATTTGAAAATTCCTTGTAATTTCCACGGTAAGGGAGTTCGAAATGAAAAAGTATGTATCCATGATGGTATTCAATATTAAAGGAGTCCTTTTCCACGAGTTTCATATATGCCTGTTTTGACATACCGGGAAGATCCTGTTCCAAGGAAAATTCAAGCTTTTGTTCGGGACTATCGAAATTAGGTGGGGCTAACAAATATCCTAAAATAAATGCAATACCTATAAAAACTATTATGACGTGTATATATGAGCGTCTCATGAATCATTAATCAAACAAGCATAAAGATATTATATTATACCATTTTCTCACGGTAAAAGTTCCGGAATGATTTATTGATCATAGAAAATTTAAGGGGAAGAGTGTTTTCACCTTCGAGAAATTCCGTCCTGCCGTCGGCTTTAGTCTTTGACGGAGACCGAAAGAAAGCTAAGAAGAATAGCATGGTTCAATAACTCTCAATGTCCTTCCGGGAAAGGGTAAGAAGAAATTAATTTATGCAAAATAAAGAATTTGGTATGTGTCAAAAAATATCAATAAGCGCCAAGGTTAATCAAGGCACATCAAGCTAAGATGAGATGCCTATTGTAGCAGCTATTTAAAAACTTTGTGAATTTTTAAGAAATTATTTATGGATCGCCTGCATGGGATATTTCAAACCTTCATAGCTATCAAGCCGCAATTCCACAGATCCTACCCTGATAGGGGATTTAGCATAAACTGGAATTTTATTTTTATCATCGGATATCCAAAAATGTAAACTTTCCTTGTCCTCTTTAAAAACATGACCGGAAACTACGAGTGCTGAAAAATGAATGGTATTATATACCTTCCCGTTTACCTTCTTTTTTTCTTTCCCCAGGTACCGGAAATAGAGATTGTATAATTCCCTGTCCATAACTACATCAACAGGTATTTTGTCACCTTTTTTGTATTTAGAGAAATCAATATTTCGCGCATAATACAAAATAGATACCAGGTCAAATGCATCATTGGGCAATGGTATGGTATCTAATCTAGTGGGTTTATCATTTTCGGTGGATTTGGAATAAACTAGTTTCCGCGGCCAATCAAATTTGTAAGTAATATCAAGTTTAAAGTCATCTTCCGAGATGTCTCTTTTATAATATATTGGCCTTAAAGTAACAGGGTCTATCCATGATTCATAAATATCACGAACCTTGTAGAAAAAATCCCAATTTTTAGTGGTTATCCCGGTTCCTTTCAAATGCAAACATTCTTTTCCAAAGATGTAAGATTTATTAACCGATAAGTCAACCGTTGCCACATCAACATTCAATAACAACCAATCATATGCAAGGGTGTAAATCAATTTTTCACCCGGTACATAACAAGCTTCCACGTTGGAAGAGTAAGACACTTTTTTATCCTGAGCCTTTATAGTTAAGACACAAGAAAAAAAGATGATATAAAGAATTATTTTTATCCGTTCCATATGAAATTAATAACTGGAAATATCATTAATTAATTATGTTTTCCAGGATAAAAACATGTATTTTTTTTACCCGGTGTATTGTATGATCATGTGTTTTTCATGAATAATGGCTGCCCTGTAACTTCTAGCACGTTGTACCACAATTCGCTTTCCAATTTTATGGTTTTTCTTTTTTCTATTGTTATCGGAATTGGTAAAAGGATAAAAGATTTATTCCAAACTCCTGTAATAAAATCTGTTTTACCTGCCATAGCAGAATGTACTGCATTTTGAGCTAACTGGAGGCAAAATTTACTATCATTGGCATTGGCAGGGGCGCTCCTGATGATGTAACTG
>CAZOSQ010000401.1:0-3588 GCA_964582245.1 uncultured Bacteroidales bacterium
GGATCATATATTCGTCTCAAATGAATTTAAAATATTGGAAATAAAACGTCTTCCTGATGTAAATTCTGATCATTTCCCGATGTATTTTAAGTTTGGTGTAAATAGTGCTAATCCTTAACCCAATAAAAAAAATGTGGTGCATACTCTATACAACATCAAAATTCCATTCATTAATACTACTTTGATTATTAAAAACATACCATTTATTGATTAAAATGGCATGATCTTCAATATACATAATCTTGTGAAACATTAAAAATGTCCTGTTATGTCAAAACTTGTGAAAATTATATTAGCTATTATTTTGCCACCTCTAATGGTTGGGCTAGAATACGGTTTAGGTAAAAAATTCATTTTGAATTTATTACTAACCTTACTGGGATATATACCGGGATTAATCCATGCTCTGTTAATAATGAAATAATAAAGATCAGGTATTTTGGTTAATCATTACAGTTAATCAACATGTTGCAAGCAAAACGGATCATTGTTTTTTTTCTGATTTCATACTGTTCAATAGGCTTACAGGCCCAAAAAAATTATAATTTATCTACAGGGGGGCCAGGATTGCCCCTTCGAGCGGTATAACAATTAAAGGATTTGTAAGAGAGAATTTTACCTGATCCATGATACGATCTTATCTTTGAGCTGCTCCATCCAGCCATTTTCAGTAGCATCCTGTTCATCAAGGAGATAACCGAGCGGATTTAAAATTGGTACATTATCAAAAATGGCCTTGAGGATGCCCATGATGGGTATTGCAATAATCATCCCTGTCAGGCCCCAAATAGCACCGCCTAATATTACACCTATGATGGTAACAACGGGGTTAATCTCCACCTGATGGCCAACCACAAAGGGTTCAAGAAAATAACTTTCAATAAACTGTGTAAGCGAAAACAGGATAAGGATACCTATTATCTCACCGAGAGATCCGTTTGTGAGCAAACTCATTGACATTGTCAGGATAACCCCAATGATATTACCAATGTATGGAATTAACGTAAAGACAGCAGCAATCAATGATATAAGTATGGCATGCTTAACCCCAATGATTAACAAACCGACAGAGTAAATGACGGCCAAAAGAACAATGAGGAGGAACTTACCAAACAGGTATTGCTGACTTACCCTGCTAAAATTATATATAATGATTTTTCCCCGTTCTGTTTTATCCTTTGGAAGAAAATTTAAAAGGCCGTTTTTAAACTTATCTTTATAAAAAAGGAAAAAGAATATGTAAACAAAAACTAAAAGAAAATTACCTGAAAAAGATACTAGTATGGCGAAAATACCTTTCAAACCACTTGTACTACCATCCCCTCTTGATTTGGATGTTAGTATATTTTTTAACTTACTTTTCTGCTCTTGTGCCGAAATACCGGTCTTCGCTTCAATGTAATTTTGCACCTTGGTTATTTTGGGTTCAATTTTTTCGTTGTATTCGGCCCAATTGTCGATAATCTTATCGGTTTGGGCACCAATTATCAATAATAGACCGATAATAAACCCTACCAGCAAAACATCAGCTAATAATATAGCCAACCCCCTGGGAATATGCCATTTTATGAGTTGTTTTACCACAGGCAGCAGCAGCATTGCCAACAGACCGGAAATAAGTATAGGCACCAAAAATGCTTGTGCCTGCATCAGCCCGTTTAACAAAAAATATAAGCCAATGATAATTAAGGTAGTGTATGTTATAAGCTGTTTTGCTTTGTTACTCATAATATTTTATGAATTTTCTATCACTCTTCCATATCACTGAGATAATGCCTGCCCATTTTTGTTGCTGTCTATTACCGGTGATGTATGGTCAACCCAATTGGGGAAAATATCACCCAGCCCCTCAAGCATAAACTGCAAGGCTATGGCCGTTACAATTATGCCGAACAACCTTGTGATGGCTGTAAAAGCAATGGCATCAACCTTTTTTTCGAGCCATGCAGATGAAATAAGGGTAAGTAATAAAATCAGTGAGCTACCGATTAAAATAACACTAAGCATTCCATAATCTGTGATTGAATGGTTCCCTGAGCCAAAAACCATGACCGTAGTTATGGATCCGGGGCCTACTATGGACGGGATACCCATGGGCATCAATATTTTACGAAAACGGTTTTTGGCCATTTGCAATGTTGAACCTTCACCGTCATCCTTGTCCTGAAGTTTGGTATCCTTTCCTTCGACACGTTTAATGCCTGTAATCAATAGTAAAATTCCGCCGGCCACTTTAAATACGGTCAGATCAATTGAAAAAAAGTTGAGGATATACTCACCACCAATCAAAAACATTATAAGCACAATAATGCTAAAACCTATGATTAATATTCCTAAGCGCTGCCTTACCTTGAAATATGTGTCATTTGTTAACTCAGACCAAAGGGGTACCAACCCAATTGGATTAATGATTGCTAGCATGGCTATAAAGAAGTTTAGGTAGAGTTTCCAGTCCATAAACAAATCACGCGCTGATTATCGCCCTTTGATAACCGCGTTGCCGTTTAATATTTTATAGTTTAATGACTTTGTTGATCGCTTTGTTTTTAAAATTTGAGTTTACAATTAAAAGAGGCTGCCCGGCAATATCTGGACGGCCTCTTTTAAATATAACCATTAATGTACTGTTCCTGCCTTTCTATTGACCGAGGCAGTTGCAATTTCATTAAGTTTCGAATCTGCCTCTTTTTCTTCTTCGAGCGTGCTGGCAAGCAAACCGGCAATTTCTGTCTGCCCAACAAGTTTGGCAAACCGCGTTGCCGTACCGTATGCTGCAATTTCATAATGCTCTACCCGCTGGGCTGAAGCAATTAATGCAGCGTCCCTAAGGTCATCGTCGCCTTTTGCTTTAATGGCCTCTTTTCCTTCTTTAATTAGTCCTTTCATAGCATCACAGTCTTCTCCTTTAAGACTTTCATCCAGTATCGAAGAGACTTTTTCTAAACGTTCCTTCTGACCTTTGGTTTCCTCAAGGTGCGACTCAAATGCATGTTTGAGCTGAGGATCAGTGGCGGCTTCAGCCATCTTAGGCAATGCTTCAATTAGTTGGCTTTCCACACTATAAAGATCTTTAAGTTCATGTAAGAACAAATCTTGAAAACTATTAAATTTTGGTTTACTCATAACTGTAAATTTTAATTTCGACAATTGAAATAATTGTATTCATAAGTGCACTTATTCGCTTAAAGTGGTATCCGTTCTTATTCGAATTCCACGGTATTATCTATCTGTTTATTAAACGCTTTTACAAAAATTGATTAGGATAAAATAATGCCAAAGAATAGCTTTAGCACAACAGGTGATTGTTATGGTTTGATTTTCAATAAAATGCCTCGAATGAAAGCATTTCTTTAAAATCTCCAAGGTCTCATTTCAAATTCCCAATATCCCCAGAGTGTGTAATTAAATACCCGTAAATCAATTAAACGCACAAAAAAAACTATTTAAAAAACCATGTATTTTAGCAGGATAATTGCGAGTTTTATATAACCAAAAAATTAATTCTACGTATTGAATTAGAAGTTTATGTCTTCTTTTCAAATTAATCTTATGATTGATAAGTATATCTTTTTATTTATCGCAACAATA
>CAZOSQ010000402.1:0-3583 GCA_964582245.1 uncultured Bacteroidales bacterium
CTCGGTACCGGCATATTTCCCGTAAAGGACGGTATCGCCTACTTTAACTTCCATTTTTTCATCCTTGGTACCGGGACCAGCTGCAACGATGATTCCTCTTTGAGGTTTTTCTTGCGCTGTATCAGGAATATAAATACCACTAGCGGTTTTTGTTTCTGCTTTCTGTGGCTCAACCAGCACCCTGTCGGCCAAAGGTTTGATTTTCACGTCTGACATCTTTTTATTTTTTTAAGTTAAACATTGGTAAAATTTGATTAGCCACTAAGCAGATTTTATGCCAAATGTAAAAAATGGACATTCAAGCATGATTTAAAGCCAAAATTGCAGAAACAGCAGAATCATCCATTAGATTATGGAAAGGAAGTATTTTATTAAAATCCTGATAAACATCATTATACCAATTACGGTCAACAAAAAAGGTGTCAGACGAAATGACAGTCTGACACCTTTGTATTTTTAAATGTATTATCTTACCCGCCTATTGAGGTTGTAACGGTGCAGGTTGAGTAGGTTGAGTAGGTTGAGTAGGCTGTGGAGCTTCTGATTCCACTGCCGGCGATGTTTCTTCTTCAGTTTCCCCGCGATCTATGGTGGCCGCAGCTATCAATGATAAGGCAAAAACAGCAATGGCCAATGTCCATGTAGCTTTTTCGAGGAAATCAGTTGTTCTTCTCACACCCATCGTTTGGCCTGTCGATGTAAAATTAGCGGCTAGTCCGCCACCCTTGGAATTCTGCACTAATACCACCAATATCAGCAGTACACAGGCAATTAAAATTAAAATCGAGATAAAATAAAACATATTATTTTCTTTTTTATTATTTATTAGTCAGTTCCTTGATCTTTTCAATTTGCTCCGCAAAATAAACACTTTTTTCCGGATATTTCAAAATTAATTTTTCATAAGTAAATATAGCTTTTGAATAACGTTTTTGTCTCTTATATATTTTAGCCAGTTTTTCTGTTATTATTTCATTATTTTCCTTTATACTATTTTCGGAAATATCTTCTTTTTTGTCATCTTCACCGAGAATATTAGGAACGATCTTGGGGTTTTCCGTGATAAATTTATCCAGTAAATTGTTGGAAAAGGATGCATCCTTATCCTGGAATTGCCGGTTTAAATCATAGGTCCCGTACTCCTTGGAGAGAGAATTGATTAAATTGTCATGTTCTTTTTGGGCTTCCTGTTCTCCTTTTTCTTTTTTATCCTCATCTCCCAGGGTATCCTCTTTTTCTTGTCTATCATTTCCATCGCTATTTTCCATATCCAGTTCCAGGATATCTTTATCTACCGGCAATTTTTCGACAACCTCCAGTTCAACTTCAACAGGTCCTTCTAAATTTTCGTCATCGAGTTGAAGAATATCGTTTTCCTTTTTGGGAGGTAAATTAGATTCTTCATTATTGGTCTCAAACTCCAAAGAAGATCCTGTCGATTCTTTCAAAGTTTCTTCACCCGGTGTCACACCCGGTTCTATTTCTTTTTCCCCGCGGGCAGTTTCCGCGGTATCCAATTCCCCGGGCTCTGCTACCTGGTCAGTTGTTTCCTGCTCGATATACCCTGGTTGAGTAGATCCGGGTTGTTGTTCCTCTTGATTGATTTCTTGTTCCCCGGGATTTAACAAGTAAAATAACTTTGCCCGATCTCCAATAAAAAGGGCCGATTTTTTTAAGACGGAATTTAACTCTAATTGTTTTCCAGTGTTTTGTAAATTTTTTAAATACAACAAATGAGCCGATTGGAAATACGGGTAATCATCCAGGAGTTCCTTGATTTCCTTTAAAGTTGATTCTCCCAGTTCCCCGGGGTCTTTTATGTATTTTATTAGGTCTTCGTTATTAAACATGTTACCAGTTTACAAAAGCTGCATTAAAAATATCTTCCAAAATTAAATCAAAAATTTCTTGGACCAATTCATCTTCCACTGATTCCAGTGATTCAGTGCTGGGATAATCTTCAAACCTATTAAACACTTGTTCAAAATCCATTTCAGGATCCAGTTGATTCGTGTAAATTACCTTGATGGAAATAGTCAAACGGTTTTGGGCCGGGGCATCATCGGCTGTTATGTTAATGGGTGAAGTCGTGTAACCTACTATTTCTCCTGAAAAATCACCTTGTCCCAAATCTGTCACGAGCCTCAAGGGGGTTTGCGATTCTACTTTGTCTCGCAGTGCTTCCGTGAATTTTTGGCTCAGGGAAGGCCTTACCAGCTCTGACCGGTTAGGAAAATATTGCACAGAAAACGTTTGCATCCCGGGAGGCAATGAATACTGGTTCATGGCATATTTAATGCTACACCCTCCCGCGGTTAACATGATTAAACATAAAATATATATCCCGTATTTTTTCATTTTATTTTTCTACCCGTTTTAGCTATGCTATTTTACAATGATATACCATTAAGGCCAAAGATGCAACTAAACAGTTTCTTGGGTACCATGTTAACGAATATTATATTCTTTTATTTTCCTGTATAATGTTCTCTCTGAAATACCTAGCTCATTGGCAGCATTTTTTCTTTTCCCCTTGTGTTTTTCCAAAGCCTTGTTAATCAACTCACGTTCTTTATCCTCGAGGGAAAGTGATTCTTCCACGATTTCCTCGGTATCCTGTATCCGTTCATCCCCTATGTCCCTATCTGTATCAAATATATTGGGTGGGATGGGTTGGTTAGACACAGGTTCAATGTTTTGATACAATTTTTGTATGATCCTTGCATTATTTTCTTGGACATCTTCATCTGCATGGCCTTTTTGTAAAAGTTCCAACACAAGCTTTTTCAAATCATTCATATCACTTTTCATATCAAAAAGTACCTTGTAGAGAATTTCCCTTTCCGTGGTAAAGGATTTCTCTTCCTCCCTACTTTTATACAAGGCGGGTAAACTTCTTTCCAGGTAATCGGGCAAGTATTTCCTGAACGAAGGTGCATCCAATAACCTGCTTTCTTCGATGATGCTAATTTGTTCCGTGATATTTTTCAATTGCCTGATATTTCCCGGCCAGCGGTAGTCTTCTAACACTCTCTGGGCATCCTCGTCCAACATGAGCGGGGGCATCTTGTATTTTTCCGCGAAATCCGTGGAAAATTTTCTAAAGAGCAAGTATATATCTCCATCTCTTTCCCGCAAAGGGGGGATATAAATGGGTATGGTATTCAACCTGTAATAAAGGTCTTCCCTGAATTTTCCATCTTGGATCGCTTTCAAAATATCTATGTTGGTAGCTGCCACCACCCGGACATTGGTTTTCATCACTTTCGAGGATCCCACCTTGATAAACTCACCGGTTTCCAGCACCCTCAACAATCTTACCTGTGTAGCCAAGGGCAAATCTGCCACTTCATCCAGGAAAATAGTTCCACCATTGGCTACCTCGAAATAACCCTTTCTACTTTCATGTGCCCCGGTAAATGATCCTTTTTCATGCCCAAATAATTCCGAATCTATTGTTCCCTCGGGAATTGCCCCGCAGTTTACGGCTATATACGGACCGTGCTTTCGAGAACTAAACTGGTGTATGATCTGTGGAAAGACTTCTTTCCCAACACCACTTTCCCCGGTAATTAGCACGGAA
>CAZOSQ010000403.1:0-3579 GCA_964582245.1 uncultured Bacteroidales bacterium
GCCAGTGTGAGGTCTGACGAGGTACAGGCTGAATTTGTCAATGACCTGGAAATCGGGTACCGTATGGGGAATGAGCAAATTCAAATTCAGGCCAACTATTTTTACATGGATTTTGAAAATGAAATCGCCCCGATTGGAGAATATATACCGGAAAACTTTATTCAGCTTAGTAAAAATATTCCAAAAAGTCATCGAACCGGGTTTGAACTTGACTGGCAGGTGAACATTATACCAGATTTGGTATTTTCAGGAAACGGAACCTATATGAACAGCCAGATAGATGTTTATGCTCCGGAGGGAGACAATCAAGTATATGAAAATGTTTCTCAACCTTTTAGTCCTGAATGGATGGGAACGGTTGATTTAAGATATAAGATAGGGACTATAGCAGAAATTGGTGTTTCCTCCCAGGCCATGGATGAATCATTCCTGGAGCCCACAAATCAGGAGAGATTCGTAATGCCAGGCTTTATTATTTTTAATGCTAATGCCAGGTTTTTATTTGGCAAACATGAGCTTGCTTTATTTGTCAATAATATTACCGATAGACAATATTTTACTTACGGCGCCCCGGTCGATATAGATTTGGATAATTCATTTGATGAGTCCGGTTTCTTTGTGCAGCCGCCCAGGCACCTTTATGGTATTCTGAAGTTAAGATTTTAAATGATATCTAATGATGATAAGCCTGAGTATTTAATATATAAAATTATTAAAAATATTACAGTTTGATAATATAAAAAACATTATTTTAGAAATATGCTTTAAAAATTAATGAGTAGCAAAAAGAATGTTGGAGAAAAAATAGTATAGCCAATTTGCATATTTATGCTAATAGGGCTATAAATTTCCATATAATATATTTTTTTTCAATCTTATTTAATATTTTTGCATCGTTCTGTAAAAAAATTTGTTTTTACCAAAAAATTAACTACAATGAAATTAACTGCAAATGTTGCGGATGATCAGGCTTTTTATGTTAAAGATGGACCAAAGGTTAGCTCTGTAAAGGAATTGGCGGAAGCATTAGAAAACAATTCTATTTCTGACGACTCTTTTAGTTACCATATAAACAATAACAATAACGATTTTTTGAATTGGATACTGGATGTATACCAAAATGAAAAATTGGTTAAATCCCTCAGAAGAGTGAAGGCCAAACCATCGTTTGTTAAGAAATTGAATGAAGAATTGAAAGAAGAGGTAAAGCCTGCTGCTAAACCTTCCAGCAAAAAAGCGATTAAACCAGCTCAAAAATCAGTGGAAAAACCTGTTGCTAAACAAATTAAAAAGCCGGCGGCAAAGTCGGTAGTAAAGAAAAAGAAATAGGATGAAAAACCATCCTGTTTCTTTTTGAGCATAATTATTTTTATTTAATTGGCTTTATTAGAAAATATGTTTAGCTTTGCACCCCTTAATTTTAATTTGATTAATAAAAAAAATATTATGTGATGAAAAGAACATTTCAACCTTCTAAAAGAAAGAGAAAGAACAAGCACGGCTTCAGGGAAAGGATGAGTACTGAATCAGGAAGAGCGGTTTTGAAGAGAAGAAGAGCCAAGGGGCGCAAGAAACTCACCGTATCTGACGAGCATAAGCATAAGAAATAAAAACCGGACGCTGATGGAACAGCGACCTTTTTCATATCATTTACCAAAATCGGAAAGACTTTCCAGTCAAAAATCCATTAAGGAACTTTTTAGTAAAGGTTCCTCTTTTTTTATATTCCCTTTCAAGGTTATTTATCTTACCGGTGCGGGAGCTACTTTTCCACAAGTCTTATTCACTGTGCCCAAAAAAAACTTTAAAAAAGCTGTTGACAGAAATTTAATTCGCAGGAGGGTCAGGGAAGCTTACCGGTTAAACAAGCAGATTATTTCGTCGGATCAGGATAAAAACGTATCTTTATCAATTGCATTTATTTATGTGGCCAAAAATATTTTGCCTTTCAATGAAATAGAAACTAAACTAAAAAAGACGCTCTTGCGTTTATCCCAAGTATAACAAATGATGTAACCTTAATGATGAAAGCTCATGAATAACAAAGTGCACAAAAAAACTTTCATTGGAGTAGTTTTGATTTCTATATTTACTTTTTTGGCGTTTAGCAGCCCCGGTGAGAAATATTTTGAAATTGCTAAAAACCTGGACATTTTCGCTACTCTTTATAAAGAAGTTAATGCCTATTACGTAGATGATGTCAATCCAAATATTCTTATGAAAGAAGGAATTGATGCCATGCTACAATCCCTCGATCCCTATACTAATTTTATCCCTGAAGATGATATTGAAGATTACCGTACGATGACTACCGGACAATACGGAGGAATTGGGGCTTTAATTGGCAGGAGTAATGGAAAAAATATTATTGTGATGCCATATTTGGGCTTTCCAGCTCATGATGCGGGTATGAAAATTGGCGATGAAATAATTAAAGTAGATGGAGTTGACGTGGTTGACAAGTCTACTTCCGAAATAAGTAAACTTTTAAAGGGTCAGGCCAATACGATCCTGGAATTAACTGTTAAAAGATATGGCTATGAAAAGCCGCTGGTAATTGAGATCAAAAGAGAAAGAATTACTATAGATAATGTACCTTACTACGGGAAAGTAAATGATGAAATTGGTTACATTAAATTATCTGATTTTACCACGGGTGCCGGTAAGGAAGTGAAAAATGCGCTTGATGATCTGAAATCGCAAGGTGTGAGAAAAATTATATTTGATCTCAGAGATAATCCGGGAGGATTATTAAGTGAGGCGGTAAATGTTTCTAATGTATTCGTAGAAAAAGGTCTTGAGGTTGTGCATACCAAGGGCAAAGTATCCGATTGGAACAAGTCTTATAAAACATTAAATACTCCGGTTGACGCTGAAATTCCATTAGTAGTACTTACCAGTAGTCGTAGTGCTTCAGCAGCGGAAATTGTGGCTGGAGTAATTCAGGATTATGATCGTGGTGTTCTGGTAGGTGAAAAAACCTTTGGAAAAGGACTTGTTCAGGCCACCCGGCCGCTTACCTATAATTCGCAGTTAAAAATAACTACTGCCAAATATTACATACCCAGTGGGAGATGCATTCAGGCAATTGATTACAGTCATCGAAATGAAGACGGCAGCCTGGGTAAAGTGCCTGATTCTTTAAAGTCTACTTTTTTTACCAAAAATGGCCGTGAAGTTACTGATGGAGGAGGTGTAGACCCTGACGTGCCTGTGGCCAGAAGTAATTATGCTCCGATCACATTAAGTTTGGTTGGCAAAGGCTTGATTTTCGATTATGCCACCATATTTTCTTATGAGCATCCTGAAATCAATAACCCCCGAGAATTTTCATTAAGCGAAGCAGAATATGAAAAATTCGTAAAATGGCTGGCTGATAAAGATTATGATTATATCACTAAGGTGGAAAAAACAGTGGAAGATTTGATTGACTACGCTAAAAAAGAAAAATATTACGATGATATTGACGAGCAAACATATTTGCTTAAAAAGAAAGTGTTTCATAATAAAGAGCAGGATTTAAAGAAATTTAAGACTGAAATAAAAGATCTTTTGGAAGAGGAAATTGCTTCTCGATAT
>CAZOSQ010000404.1:0-3565 GCA_964582245.1 uncultured Bacteroidales bacterium
GCCTTACAGCGGCTTAGCATCATCCTGGATTCACCAGAGGGCAATTTAATGGTAGCATATTTTCCTTCACGAGCAACCAATTGTGCATATGATCCGGCACTTCTTGCCAATACTCCGCCTTTACCCGGTTTTAATTCAATATTATGTACAATTGTTCCTAATGGAATTTTTTCCAAGGGTAAAGTATTTCCAATTTCAGGTGGAATTTCAGATCCCGAAATAATCTGTTGTCCTACTTTTAATCCATTAGGAGCAATAATATAATTTTTTTCTCCATCTTCATATACTATAAGAGCAATTCGGGCAGAACGATTTGGATCGTACTCGATTGTTTTTACAGTAGCGGGCATATTTTCTTTATTTCTTTTAAAATCTATGATCCGGTACATTTTCTTATGTCCACCGCCCATGTAACGCATGGTCATTTTGCCCGTGTTATTTCTTCCTCCAGATCTCTTCAAAGGTCTTAGCAACGACTTTTCAGGTTTATCTGTCGTTATCTCATCAAAAGAATTGATGATCTTGTGCCTTTGTCCTGGTGTTATTGGTTTTAATTTTCTTACTCCCATTTTATTCTACTTATATATTGCTGTAAAAATCAATTGCTTCACCATCGTGTAGGGTTACAACAGCCTTTTTATACGAACTAGTCCTGCCGTTTATCACGCCTGACCGGGTGTACCTGGATTTGGCCTTACCTTTATACCGCATGGTGTTAACTTCATCAACAGACACACCGTATAATGATTCCACTGCTTTTTTAATTTGTAACTTGTTAGCCCTTTTATTTACGATAAACCCGTATTTATTCAGTTTATTCCCTTGGGCATTCATTTTTTCAGTTACAATAGGTTTAACTAACACATCCATTTTTTTATTTGCTTTTCTGTAAAACATCAAGTGAACTCTCTAAAAAAAGAAGAGTTGAGGCATTCATAATGTCATAAGTATTTAGTTCAGAGATCGTTGTGACTTTTGACCCGTCTAAATTTCTGGATGACAAATATATGTTTTTATTTGGTTGTGATAAAATTAATAGCGACTTTTTATCATCAATTTTTAATTTTTTTGTAATGGCAGAAAAATCTTTGGTTTTTGGTACGTCAAAATTAAAATCTTCTACTACCATTATATTTTTATCCTTGGCCTTATATGAAAGGGCAGAAATCCTTGCAACTTCTTTTACTTTCTTATTAAGTTTGAAACTATAATCTCTAGGTCTAGGACCGAAAACCCTTGCTCCACCCCTGAATACGGGAGATTTGATACTACCGGCTCTAGCGGTTCCTGTTCCTTTCTGACGCTTAATTTTCCTAGTGCTACCAGAAATTTCAAATTTTTCCTTTGTTTTATGAGTTCCTTGGCGTTGGCTGGCAAGGTAACGTTTTACATCTAGATAAATCGCATGATCATTGGGCTCTATTCCAAAAATATCTTTTTCCAAAGTTATTTTCTTACCCGTGTCTTTTCCTTCAATATTTAATACTGCTAATTCCATTTCTTGTAAATTTTTAGATACGATCCGGACTTTCAATAACCACATATGAACCTGTTGGACCCGGGACAGCACCTTTTAATAACAATACATTTTTCTCGGGTATTATTTTTATAATTTTCAGGTTCAGAACTTTTGTTTTTTGGCCTCCAGTCCTCCCGGCCATTCTCATCCCCTTGAATACTCTAGAAGGAAAAGAAGATGCTCCTAATGACCCAGGTGCCCTATTCCTATTATGCTGACCATGGGTTGCATCATTTACTCCACTAAAACCATGTCTTTTGACAACACCTTGAAATCCTTTTCCCTTGGAAATTCCCGAAACATCTAGCCAAAGATCATTCTTGAAATAATCAACTGTAATTGCATCTCCCAATTTCCAATCTTTCACGAATCCCTTGAGCTCAACCAACTTCTTCTTAGGTGTTGTTTTCGCCTTTTTAAAATGTCCCAGCATAGGATTAGTACAATGCTTTTCCTTTTGTTCACCGTAAGATAATTGGATTGAATCATATCCATCATTATCCTTGGTTTTTATCTGGGTAACAATACAAGGGCCTGCTTCTATTACCGTACAAGGGATATTTTTCCCGGCATCATCAAAGATAGATGTCATCCCTAATTTTTTTCCTATTAATCCAGGCATTTCTTTATAATATTTAGTATTATACTTTAATTTCTACTTCGACACCACTAGGTAATTCCAATTTCATCAAAGCATCAATAGTTTTTGGTGTTGAACTATAAATGTCCAACAATCTTTTAAATGACGATAATTGAAACTGTTCCCGTGATTTTTTATTAACAAAGGGTGAACGCAACACGGTGTAAATACGTTTGTGAGTGGGTAATGGAATAGGTCCACTTACAACTGCACCTGTTGATTTTACAGTTTTTACAATCTTCTCTGCCGATTTATCGACGAGATTGTGATCATACGACTTTAATTTTATCCGAATCTTCTGGCTCATCTATCTAAAGTTAATGTTACGTTTTCTATTATTAAACAAAAGCAGTTCCTCTTATTTTTTCTAATATTTTCTTGGATAAATCTGATGGAACTTCTCCATAGTGAGAAAATTCCATGGATGATGTAGCTCTACCTGATGTTATAGTACGCAGGGTAGTTACATATCCAAATTGCTCTGCAAGGGGAACGGAAGCTTTTATTATTCTACCACCTGATTTATTTTCCATTCCTTTTACTTCGCCTCTTCTCCTGTTTAAATCAGAAATAATATCTCCCATGTATTCTTCGGGTGTTACAACCTCCAGCGACATAATGGGCTCAAGCAATAAAGGCTTAGCTTCTTTACACGCTTTGAAGAATGCTTGTTTAGATGCAATTCCAAAGGCTATCTCGTCAGATTCAACTTCCTTGAAACTCCCATCAACAAGTTCAGCTTTTATACCATACACAGGATAACCTGCCAATATTCCATTGCGTGTTGCTTCTTTCAAAGATTTTTCAATGGGTGGTATAAATTCTTTGGGAATAACCCCATTTTGTATGCTATTAATAAATTGAAGTTCTTTTTCATTTTTTCCTACAGGAGAAATTTTTATGGTTACATCAGCAAACCTTGATTTTCCGGCAGCTTGTTTGTCAAATATTTCCCTATAGGTTTTCTCAGCAGAAATAGTTTCTTTATAAGCAACTTGAGGTGTACCCTTATTGCATTCAACCTTAAATTCTTTTTTCAACCTGTCAATCAATATTTCCAGGTGAAGCTCACCCATCCCGCTGATAACTGTTTGATTTGAATCCTCATCAATTTTTACTTGAAAAGTAGGATCTTCCTCGGCCAGTCGATCTAAAGCAATAGTTAATTTATCTAGATCAGCTTGAGTTTTAGGTTCTACAACAATACTGATAACAGGTTCAGGGAATGACATCGTTTCAAGGGCTATGGGATGTTTAACATCACATAATGTATCCCCTGTTTTTACATCTTTAAATCCAACGGCCCCGCATATATCCCCTGCTTCAATGATATCCTTTGGATTTTGTTTATTCGCATGCATTTGATACAAGCGAGTAATTCTTTCTTTTTTATTTGTTCTTGGATT
>CAZOSQ010000405.1:0-3554 GCA_964582245.1 uncultured Bacteroidales bacterium
AGAGGCTGCTTATTTTTATAATGATTTATATAACCTTGCCGGAGAAAATAAAGTTCTTTTTTTTCCATCTTCGTTTAAAACATCAGCACATTACTGGCAAAAAGATAATGAAAACATTGTAATGCGGACAAACGTTTTAAACAGGATTAGCGAAGAAGAAGCTTTAGTAGTTGTTACTTATCCCGAAGCTTTGATGGAAAAAGTTATTAGCAAGGTCAAACTTGATAAAAATACCCTCCATTTAAATGTAGGGGAAAAAATTTCCATTGAATTTCTTAATGATCTTCTTGTAAGCTATAAATTTACCCTGGTGGATTTCGTATATGATCCGGGACAATATTCAATCAGGGGAAGTATCGTGGATGTTTTTTCATTTTCAAACGAAGAGCCTTATAGGATTGATTTTTTCGGGGATGAAGTGGATTCCATCCGAACTTTTAATATTGAAAATCAGTTATCCACAAAAAAACTGGAAAAAATTTCCATAATTCCCAACGTGCAAAATACTTCTATTGAAAAAATCAGGGAAACTTTCCTGGACTTCATTCCCAAGGATTGCACGATTTGGATAAAAGAAACTAGGGATATCACGGGAAAAATAGATCATGTCTTCGAACATACTGACTTCACTAAATCTAAAGATTATTATGAAGAAGACGTGCCTGATAAACATGAAATCCTAGTACCGGGATTTATGATCAAGGAGGCAATAGGAAAATTTCGTGTAGTTGAACATGGTTCTCGCTTTTATTATAAAGCTGATCAAAAATTTACCTTTAAAACTTCACCCCAGCCTGTTTTTAATAAGAATTTTGAACTATTGGGCAAAAACCTTCAAGATAATAATTCGGAAGGGTATACCAATTATATTTTATCGGAAAATCCTAAGCAGGTAGAGAGGTTAACTTCAATTTTTGAAAGTATAAATCATACCGTAAAATTTACACCTGTTTTAAATATTCTACATGAAGGTTTTATTGACCATGATTTGAAGGTATGCGTTTACACGGATCACCAGATTTTTGACAGGTACCATAAATACCGGGTGAAACAAAATTTCACCAAGAAAGAATCCATAACAATCCAAGAGTTAAATGGACTTCATCCCGGGGATTACGTGGTACATATTGATCATGGAATTGGGAAATTCGGTGGACTGGAAAAAATTCAAGTTCATGGAAAAACACAAGAGGCAATACGTTTAATTTATAAAGATAATGATATTCTTTTCGTCAGTATACATTCACTTCATCGAATATCCAAATACAAAGGGAAGGACACTTCACCTCCAAAAATATACAAGTTAGGTTCAAATACTTGGGAAAAATTAAAACAATCAACCAAGAAAAAGGTCAAGGATATTGCTAAAGATCTTATTGATTTATACGCAAAAAGGAAATCCCAGGAAGGTTTTCGCTTTAGCCCGGATACCTATTTACAAAAAGAATTAGAATCTTCATTTATTTTTGAAGATACCCCTGACCAGGTTAAAACAACCATGACTGTAAAAAATGATATGGAATCTTCCAGCCCGATGGACAGGCTTATTTGTGGGGACGTTGGTTTTGGAAAGACTGAAATAGCCATTCGAGCAGCATTTAAAGCAGTGACAGATAATAAACAGGTTGCTGTTTTGGTTCCCACCACAATTTTAGCGATGCAACATTTTAATACTTTCAAGGATAGGCTAAAAGATTTTCCTTGCACGGTGGATTATATAAGCCGTCTCAAAAAACAAAAAGCACAAAAAGATACCTTGAAAGATTTAGCAGAAGGCAAGATAGATATTATTATAGGAACCCATAGGCTTATCGGTAAAGATGTTAAATTTAAAAACCTAGGGTTACTTATTATAGACGAAGAACAGAAATTCGGAGTGGCTGTCAAAGAACGGCTGAAACAATTAAAAACAAATATTGACACACTTACTTTAACCGCTACTCCCATACCTCGAACCATGCAATTTTCATTAATGGGAGCTCGTGATCTTTCCCTTATTTCTACACCACCGCCAAACCGGCATCCTATTGTAACAGAAGTGCATCCTTTTAATGAAACTATTATTAAAGATGCTATTGAATTTGAAGTTTCCCGCGGGGGGCAAGTTTTTTTCATCCACAATAGGGTTCAAAATATCCAGGAAGTAGAAGATTTGATTAAAAAGTTATGCCCGAATATAAAAACTACTATTGCTCATGGACAAATGGAAGGTTCAAAATTGGAAACCATTATGCTTGATTTTATTGCAGGTGATTATGATGTTTTAATTGGTACAACAATTATTGAATCTGGCCTTGATATTTCGAATGCCAACACTATCATAATTAATAATGCACATCATTTTGGTTTAAGTGATTTACACCAGCTAAGAGGACGGGTGGGGCGATCCAATAAACGTGCTTTCTGCTATATTATGGCACCTCCTTTTTCCGTGTTAACTGCTGATGCCCGTAGACGTTTAAAAGCCATCGAGGAATTTTCCGATTTAGGAAGCGGGTTTAATATCGCAATGCAAGATCTCGATATTCGAGGAGCGGGAAATTTATTGGGTGGGGAGCAAAGTGGTTTTATTGCTGATATTGGATTTGAAACTTATCAACGGATCCTTAATGAGGCTTTGCTCGAGTTAAGGGAAAATGAATACAAAGATTTTTATTCAGCGCTGGAAAATGAAGATGACAAGGGAAAAGAACCCAATGAAAAACCTGGGAAAAAAGAAGAATTAAAATGGGTAACGGATTGTAACATAGATACTGACATGGAACTCCTTCTGCCAGAATCCTACATCAAAAACATCTCTGAAAGAATAAGGTTATACCGAGAACTTGATAATATAGAAACCAAGGATGAACTGTCGGCATTTGAAAACAAACTTCATGACAGATTCGGTGAAATACCGGAACCAACTTATGAATTAATGAACGTGGTAAAATTAAGATGGATCGCTATTTTACTCGGGTTTGAAAAAATTTTATTGAAAAATGGGAAAATGA
Source organism: uncultured Bacteroidales bacterium (assembly GCA_964582245.1). Classification (GTDB taxonomy): domain Bacteria; phylum Bacteroidota; class Bacteroidia; order Bacteroidales; family CAZOSQ01; genus CAZOSQ01. The sequence goes on from CAZOSQ010000405.1 coordinate 2,994, forward strand.
TCATTCATTTCGTGTCAAACCGAGAATCTCCTTACTATCAGTCCAATGTATTCATGCAAATTCTTAATTACATACAAATGCACCCGGGCATGTTTCAAATGAAAGAATCAAAAGACAAGTTATCAATGACCATTGATAATATCAAAAATATCAAACAATCCATAAGTTTACTATCAAAACTTCTCGAACACGTTCAATAAAATTATTTATATTCTTCCTTTGATAACATTTATATTAAAAATCAATGGTATCCGATTAAAAATCGGATAATTTATTTTGCCCTCATGCTCTCTTTCGCTACCGCTTCAGAAGAGTAAAACCGGGCGTCCATTTACTTTTTTCCTCCAGGCTTTGCCCCGCTGAAGCTTCGGCGAAAGCGCGGTGAAACAGTCATTGACTGGTTTTAAACCGGGACAACAAAAAGCCACGATTAAAACAAGTGGCACGATTTCATCCAACTACCACTTTTTAAAATAGTAAACAACCGAACGAAGAGAGCTCGTGAGCACCTTATAAAAATAATTATTTTGTGAATAAACTTTGCAGATACCTTACTGCCCC
>CAZOSQ010000406.1:0-3534 GCA_964582245.1 uncultured Bacteroidales bacterium
ATTATCATGAACAGGGAATTGTAAATAAATTAGTGAATTACTAAACAACTATTTTTTAAACAAAATAAGCAGATTATGAAAAAGAAAGACCTAAAAAATATCTTGACCTTTACTATTTTTTCTCTAATTCTTACAATATGCAATGTGGCTAATTGTCAGGATTCTCATTTTTTGACGGATTCGTCCAGGACATGGAATGTTGCAGAAATTGGAGCACATAGTGGAACACTTACTTATAAATACTTTTTTAATGGAACGATTATCATTGAGGATAAAATCTATAATGTGTTAAAAATGGAAGCTTTGTATCCTGATAATGAAAAATCAGATAATTCATCTATAGTAGGGTACATCCGCGAAGATACCATACAAAAAACAGTCTATTTTAAAAAAAGTGAATTTAGTGATGAAAAACTGCTATATGATTTTTCAATCGGGGAAGGTGACCAAATAGAATTACCAGATTTTACAAGTCATTCATATACCGTGGAGAAGGTTGATAGCATAATGCTATTAGATGGAAAAAAAAGAAAGAGAATAATATTGGTACCTGGATATCAATTTGGAAATATTATATGGATTGAGGGAATTGGAAATATTACTGGTTATTTAGTTAATCCTGTAAGCACAGGTTTTGGCACTATAGAAAAATACCTACTATGTGCTTATGAATCAGATGCATTAATATACCAGGAAGAGTTTTTAGATTTTAATACTTGCAACTTATATTTTTTTTTAAATAATAATGAATGTACACATCAGGAAGAAGCTTTCCTATTCCCTAATCCATCAAAAGGTCATTTTAAAATATCTGGCATAGCAGGCAATACTTATATGCTACAAATAATTGATCCCACAGGAAAAATTAATTTGGAGCAAAAGGTAAGAGCAGATGAAAATGTTGATGTCACTAATTTAAAACAAGGAATCTATATAGTAAGAATTTCTGATAACGAAAACAATCTCAAATCTCAAAAACTGTTTAAATTATGAAAAATATAATATTTCTGTTGTTGTTTCTGATTTCTTTAACAAATGTATTTGGACAAGAGCATCATTGTTGTTTAATTGATACTTCAGGTGTCTCACAGAAAACTAACTATTCCAGTAGGTCGGGTTTTTAGGCTCAATTAAATGATAGGGTAAGTATTCAACCAAATGGAACATATCGTTTGCTTAATATTTTTGTAAATATAATCTATGATCAAGGCCCGGATATGGATCCACAGGGAAATAGTCAAAACCCTACCTGGCCAGCGGCATTCAATCAAGGAGTAAATAACGAAAGTATACCAACCTACCTTACCGATGATAGTTTTTTGGATGTTGAATTCAACCCAAATGATATTAATGGAGTTATGACGAAACTATTTTATGAATCATCTTTCGGCAAATTAATTTTGTTAGGTGACCACATGGTTGTAAATATTAAGCAATCCTACATAACACCAAATGATCCAGGAGGTAATTGTAGTAAATCTAAAATGATTTCTAAAATATTTGAATTGATTAATAGTTATGGAGGTATCAATACGCTAAATGGATATAGTTTTAATGATTTTGATGCTGATTCCAATGGCGATATAGATATGGTTCAAATCTTACTAAGAAATTCTTTTCGCTATGATAATACTTTTTTTGGAGGGAATAATCCAGGAGGGGGAAATATTAATATAAATAATTATGATCTATTGGTAAACGGCCAGATTATTGATCAACAATCTGTTATTTCTTACCAAGGTATTGGTCCTGGAATCGGATATATTCTTAATCCTACAGGAATTGTAGTACATGAGTTTTCTCATGCACTGTTTGGAAGTAATAGCTTTCATGCATCAGGAGGTAACCACTATGGTACTTCACAAACTAATACCTTTTTCGGGATTGAAGGTGGTTACGGACTGATGGGAGCTGCAAATACTGGTCTGGTGTCTTGTAATGGTTTTGATAGATGGAGAATGAACTGGACTAGTGAAGAATTCAACACAAACGATGTTTTAATACAAGCAAATAATATACCTTCTGATATTTCTAAGGAAGATGGATCAACTACATTTGTTTTGCGTGATTTTGTTACAACCGGTGATGTAATAAGAATTAAATTACCATATGTTGATGAAAATGCATCTCAACAATATTTATGGTTAGAAAATCATCAAATTGGGAATAATAACAAACTAGACTATAATCAATATTCTTTAAACCATGATCATACAACCTGGTATTCTTGCAGGCCAACTGGTTCACAAGGTATTTGTGCTTATATTCAGGTGGGAAAGGATAAATTGGAAGGCCAATTTGATGAAGTGTACCCATCTAACAAAACTGATAATCTAAGAGTATTAAGTGCAGAAGGAAATTGGGATTTTGAACAATTAAATGATGAAAATTCACTTTGTGTTAATTATGAATTAAACCAAACTGAAAAAAGGATTAAGGAAAACCCATTAACGGGTCTTAATGATCAAGTTACCCATTTATATGGTACCTCTAGCCAAAACTCTGATAAGCTAATTGGAGAAAAAACTTTCGCTTCTAATAAATATGATGAGAGTGGTATTTTGTTAAGTAAATCAGTACCTTGTTTGGGTGACGAATATGACGCTTTTACTGGGTTTACAGAGATAAATATTGGAAGTAATCCTGCACCTACAAATGTCAAAACTAGTTACACAAGACAGTCTGGTGGAATTCTACAAGCAGCAACTGACAATGTCAATACGGAGCATGTTTATTTGTCTGGTTTAAATATTTCAATAGCAGATAAACTAGATGGAACATATGAAGTGAAAATTGAATGGGAAAAATATGAAGTGAAGAATAGTATTAGATGGGCTGGCAATATTGTGCTAAGGGAAAAAGTAATACTTACTGAAGGTAATTCAATTGAAATTGATCAAAACTATTCACCTAATCAAATTTACAGAGACCCAATATCAGGAGTATTTTCAAAACCCACACTATTTACCTGTGAAGACGGTTCAGAATTTACACTAAAAAGCAATTCCATTGTCAGTGTAGTCAATAACTCTACCTTACACTTAAAAGCAGGAAGTAAATTCATTATCGAAGACAATGCCAAGCTAAGTTTAGATGGTGCAACCCTTAAAATAGATCCATGTGCCAAACTCATTATTAAAGGTAATGGAAAATTAGAGATAAATAATACTGATTTACAAATATCACTTGATGCTTTTATCGCAGTAGACAACGGACAATCTAATATTGACTTAAATTCTTTTACCATCCCTAGTGGTTATGCACATCCTTATACCAGGATAGCAAACTCCTACAATATTTCATCTAATACAACATGGAATAACAAAACCTATTGTGCCAATCAGATTACAATAATGCCCAACACCACCCTTACTCTAACAAATTCAGACCTATCGTTGGGAAATATTGATAGTAAAATGACAATTAAGCCAGGAGGAAAGCTTGTATTAAACAATAGTAAAATATCAGGTACTTGTGGTGACTATTGGCAAGGCATCTTCGTAGAAGGCAACCGCACCCTACCCCAAACCTTCG
>CAZOSQ010000407.1:0-3522 GCA_964582245.1 uncultured Bacteroidales bacterium
AAATTTTCATTTTTTTCCTACCTGGTAAAGTAACACAGTACCAATTTTGGGAACCAGGACCCCAATTGAAAGAATTTCTTTTTCCCCGACTTTTATGGGGAGAAGAGCTTTCCCCGGTTACCTGTAAAACAAAATATTTACAAGTTTTCCATTTTTATTCCTTAACAATTTATTTTTAAGGGGTAATTTTGTTCCCAGGTCTTTTAATGTGGCCGTTATTTTTTCACAACCGGGATCTTTTTTATTTTCTTTAAAGAAACCACCCGGCCCTATACATCCCATAGAGAAGGAAGAAGTAGATCCCTGGTTTTCAAAAGGGAATAAAGGAAAGTTGTATGAATATGTCCGGGTATAAGTTTTACCGATGAAAAGTGATAAATATTCTTTCTCAAGTTCATCCAGTTCTTTTACACTCACTGCCATGGATTCCCCCTCGGGAGATGTTTCATTCATTCCTGCTAATAACTTGAATCGCCGTTTTCTCAGCCTGATAATGAAGTTAGCTGCTTCCTCTGCTTTTTTTACAACTGATTTCTGGGCGAGTTGCTTTTTTATTAAGGGAACTTTCACGAAAGCAGAATCTACCAGGATTGTCTTATACAAGGTATCAGTTTCCTCGATCAAGTTTCTTTTGATGGACAGATCTGTAAATTGAGGCGAAAAATAGCCGGGTATTTCCGGTTCAAGTCCTTGTTCTTGCCGATCCATGAAAGGAAGGTTGACCAGCCAAAAGCCGCTTTTCGTCAATGTAAAAAAATCTTCTGGAAATTGATTTGGTTTGGAGGAAGTGACGACATAATAGTGGCTCGTATCGGGGACTAGTAGAGTTTCAAACCCGATAGACGAAATGGTATGAAAAACAGTGTCTTTTTCTCCTACATTTTCTATTCCCAGGAATTCTTCAGCATAATCATGAAAAGACCCGGCAACAAAGATATTTTTGGTAACTTCCAAGTTAATATTGAAGCCTGTTTGGGGCAAAGTATAAATTAATCCTGCATTTTTAATTTTATTGGTATCATTAACATGTAAAGTGGTGAATTTACTGGTTCCCGCACAGGATACCAGGAATAATAACATGGGTAAGAAATTAATATTTCTCATTTTCATTTTCCTTCTTTTACATTAATATACGCAGCCCCAATGGAATTTATTATGTCACTGGCAATAATAGCTTCTTGTGAATTTTGATGGGCCGCGATGTCTCCTGCCAAGCCATGCAGGTAAACGCCTATCAATGCTGCATCGCGGGGTGAATATTCTTGTGATAGCAATCCCAAGATTATCCCTGTCAACACGTCACCGCTTCCAGCAGTAGCCATTCCCGGGTTCCCGGTAGTGTTAAAATAGACTGTGCCATCGGGGCAGGTAATGGTGGTATGAGCACCTTTCAAGACCACGTAAACGCTATTGGTCATGGAAAACTCCCGTTGTTTTTGAAGCCGGTCATAAGATTTGCCGTATTTTCCGGCTACCCGCTCGAATTCTTTGGGATGAGGAGTCAATATACTCTCAGGGGGAATGTTTTTCAAAAGTTGTTTTTCTTTTGCCAGAATATTCAATCCATCAGCATCAATCACGATGGGTTTATCAGTGGATTCCAGCAAGGTTCTAAATGCCTCCCGGGTATCACTTTTTGTTCCAATTCCCGGGCCGATCCCAAGGGAACTGTATTTTGATATATCCGGGATACTGGTAAAGTATTTCTTAGAAGAATCCACTGTTACCATGGCTTCGGGAACAGAAATTTGCATGATTTCATAGCCGCATTTTGGGACATGTACAGTTAATAGTCCTGCACCGGCTCTTAGGCAGGCCCTGGATGCAATGACAGCAGCTCCCATTTTCCCATGGCTGCCACCAATAAAAAGGGATGAGCCAAATATACCTTTATGCGAAAACTTATCACGCTGAATAAGTTTGGAACCTATAAATTCACTTGTAAGAAAATGATAAGGAGTGGCCTTGTCATTGATAAATTCCTGGTGTAACCCGATAGGCAGAATGATCCATTTTCCCACGAACAAGTAATTATCCTGGAAGAAAAATGCAAGTTTAGGGAATTGGAAGCTTAAAGTGTATGTTGCTTTTACTATATTGTTTACATCATTTCCAGTGTTATCTTCCCCAAAGAGACCGGAGGGGATATCAATGGAAATAATTTTACCACCGCTTTTATTGATTTTTTGAATGACAGATGCCGCAATCCCCGAGACTTTTCTTGTTAATCCTGAACCAAATATAGCATCAATTAAAACATCTTCTTTTTTAAAATCAGGTAAGTCGGGTAAATCGGCAATAGTATTTATTTGAGCTTTACCCTGTTCTTCCAATCTTTGTAGGTTGGTTTGTGCATCAGGTGATAACTGTTCACTGATTTTTACCAGGTATAAGGAAATTTTTTCAAACCCCCTGTCGGCTAAAATCCGGGCTATTGCTATTCCATCACCACCATTATTGCCGGGTCCCGCTATTATTTTTAATTCTTTTGATTTATCTACATTCTCTTCTATCCAATTGGCACAACTTGTAGCTGCTCTTTCCATAAGATCAATGGAAGCAATTGGTTCGTGTTCTATGGTGTATGCATCAATTTCTTTTATTTGTTTCGGAGTAAATATTTTCATGAATTGTTTAATTTAAGTAGTATGTTAGTATTTTTAAACGTTTTTTAAATCATGTTAAAGATAATAGTTCGGGTGAAGAAATAATTATTTCTCTATTATATGTAGTTTTTACCGGCAATAAAACATGTGATGCATCACCTGGATCTAAAAACTATTGATTTATTTTTTACAAAATTATTGAAGAATTTATAAGTTGCAAACGTGCATGTTAATTTAACAACACTTTTATTAATAATAAGGATCAAATTTTTATTAAATCTAAAAATAACAAACTTTTTTTTATATTTGATGTTTTCAACAAGTAAAATATAAGATACCATTATGCCAGATAACCGGAAAAAATTATCATTTAATCACCCGATAGGATTATTCTACTTGTTTTTTGCTGAAATGTGGGAACGCTTCAGTTTTTATGGTATGCGCGCCCTTTTAACCCTTTACATGGTGAAGGAATTGTTCGAGGCCTTTGCCAATAGAGATCAATTAGCGTTCGGAATTTATGCCGCATATGGCAGTTTAGTCTATGCCACACCGGTTTTGGGTGGGATCATAGCTGATAGGATAATAGGATATAGAAGAGCAATCATGCTAGGAGCAGTATTAATGTCTCTCGGACATTTTGCCCTGGCCATTCAGCACCCGGTGTTTTTTTATGGGGCATTAGGTCTTTTAATCATGGGTAATGGTTTTTTCAAGCCCAATATTTCAACCATGGTAGGTTCTTTATATAACGAAAATGACCCTCGACGTGATTCGGGTTTTACTATTTTTTACCTCGGGATAAATTTAGGAGCTTTTGCTGCGCCCATTGTTTGTGGGTGGCTCGGGGTTAAATTTGGTTGGCATTATGGTTTTGGGGCTGCAGGTATTGGCATGTTGTTGGGATTGCTTGTTT
>CAZOSQ010000408.1:0-3522 GCA_964582245.1 uncultured Bacteroidales bacterium
ATTGCTTGTGCCACATCAAAAAATGAATTTAGGTACAAATAGGGATAACCATATTAGAATTAATTGCTTATTAAAATAAGAATTGAGAATGAAGAAAATTGCTTTAATATACAGTTTCAATACGAAAAAAACAGCCCTCGTCGCTGAAAAAATAAATAAACATATACCTGAAGCTGACCTTGTCAATGCCGAAGATATAACAACGGAGAAATTTCTTTCCTATGAAAATTATATTCTTGGTGTTCCTACATGGTTTGATGGGGAACTCCCAAACTACTGGGACGAGTTTGTCCCCGCGATCGAGGATATGAATTTAAAAGGGAAAACCTTTGCTATTTTCGGTTTGGGTGATCAAGTCAATTATTCGGAAAATTTTATTGACGGGGTGGGAATTATGGCTGAACTACTTGAATCCAAGGGTGGAAAAGTTGTTGGTTTCACACCTTCCAAGGGATATGAATTTGAAGGTTCAAGAGCACTCAAGAATGATAAATTTCTAGGGTTAGCAGTTGACCTGGAAAATCAAAAAAAAGAAATAGACAATAAATTAAAAAGTTGGACTGATCAATTAAAAAAAGAATTTCCTAAGTAGTGATTTATTTTTTGTAATGCTAAAATACCGGGATTTTTGGATCCCGGTATTTTTTTAAACCATTGGTTCACATCCTACATTATTTCCTATTAAATTTGCAGCTAAAAAATGGATTTAAAACAATTTGAAAAATCACCCATTCTAGGAATTTTACGCGGTATAGAAGAGCACATGATTGACCCGTTGGTGGAAGCATCATTAAATGCCCGGGTTCAAGCACTGGAAATTACAATGAATACCAATAATGCCCCACTTCTTATTAAAAAAATGAAAGATGCTTCAAGAGGAAAGTTAATGATTGGAGCGGGAACAGTACTATCATTAGAAGAAATGCATTTGGCAATAGATGCCGGTGCAACCTTTATCGTGATGCCAGTTCTGGTGGAAGAAATAACAAGTTATTGCGCAAAAAACAATATTCCCGTATTCCCGGGAGCTTATACTCCACAAGAAATTTACAATGCATGGAATGCCGGGGCAACCATGGTAAAAGTATTTCCGGCGAAATTTTTCGGCCCGGGGTATCTCAAGGAAGTTAAAGGACCATTTAGCAAGATCGAATTATTGGCTTGTGGAGGAGTCGATAAAAATAATATTGGTTCCTTTTTCTCAAATGGTGCTTCAGCAATTGCATTCGGGGGAAGTATTTTTCAAAAAGAATGGTTGAAAAACCAAGAATACGATAAGATTGAAAACGAAATGGTAGCATTGATCAAAGGATACCATAACCGGGAATAGCATTTTCATCTATTATCATCTTTTGTTCTTGTTATCAATAAAATCAAAAGTATTTAATTCATTACGGATTTATTTTCAATAAATAGTCCTGAATATCAATTAAACAAGATTAAATCATTATTTTTTTTATTTTTCCTTAGGGGTATTTGCCTTGTCGATTGTTATATGATTGAAGTTAGTTCATACTCGTTATTATTATTCATGAAAAATGTTATTTCAAAATTCAATAAGTTACCTGCTTTTTAAGTTATTATATATTACCAAAGATGGAATGGTTTGTATGAAAAAAAGTAAAACCCGGGATATGTCCCGGGTTTTTTTTATGCATCATAATACAAGAAAAATTCAAACGGGTGAGTTTTTAAAGCTAATTCTTGTACTTCATTTTCCCTCTTATAATTGATATAACTCTTAATCAAATCTTCTGAAAAAACCTTTCCCTTGGTCAAGTATGCATGATCTTTTTCCAAGGCTGTCAAAGAATCATCCAATGAACCGGGAACAGATTTAATCCTTCTTTTTTCTTTAACTCCCAGTTCATAGATATTTTTATCCATCGGATTTCCGGGTTCTAGTTTATTTTCGATACCATCTAAGGCAGCCATAAGAATTGCCGAGAAAGCAAGATAACCATTACAAGATGGATCGGGACAACGGAACTCGAACCTTTTAGCTTTTGGACTATTGGAATACATGGGGATTCGCACTGCTGCCGAACGATTTCGGGCAGAATAAACCAAGTTAACCGGTGCTTCAAAACCAGGCACCAACCTTCTATATGAATTGGTTGTTGGGGCTGCAAATGCCAATATCGAAGCGGCATGTTTCAAAACGCCCCCAATTGCCCATAAACCCATTTGAGAGAAGCCTGCATACTTATCACCCGCAAATAAGTTTTCACCATCCTTCCACAAGGAAAAATGAATATGCATACCACTACCATTATCCTCGATAATTGGTTTAGGCATAAAAGTAACGGTCTTACCATATTTTTTTGCCACGTTTTTGATCACGTACTTATACCATTTGAATTGATCACCCATGGTAATTAAATCAGTATACTTCATGTCTATTTCACATTGGCCACCTGTAGCCACTTCGTGATGATGAGCTTCAACAACAATTCCCAAATTTCTTAGTACGTTCACCATTTCCCCGCGAAGATCATGATAAGTGTCCGTGGGACTAACTGGGAAATATCCACCCTTATAGCTTGGTTTATAACCAAGGTTCGGTTCTTCTATGCGGTTCGTGTTCCACGCTCCTTCCACTGAATCAATTTGATAAAATCCTGTATTTTGCTTTTGTTCGAACCTAACTTCATCAAAGATAAAAAACTCGGGTTCAGGACCAACAAATGCCGTATCAGCCAACCCGGTTCCTTTCATGAAATCAACAGCTTTCAGTGCAACATTTCGCGGATCTTTCGAGTATTTTTCCTTGGTAATTGGATCCACGATATTGGCTATTACACTCACGGTAGGTTCCGTGAAGAAAGGATCGATTTTAACTGTAGTAGGATCCGGGACAGCCAACATATCTGATTGATCTATATCCTGCCATCCCCGAATGGAAGATCCATCAAAACCCAATCCTTCTGCAAAAGTACCTTCATCCCATGTTTCTACCGGGTAAGTGCAATGTTGCCATGTTCCTAACATGTCGACAAATTTTAAATCGACCATTTCCGCTCCATGCTTTTTCGCAAATTCAAAAAAATCTTTTGGGGTCATAATAAAAAATTTAAGTTAATGAATATAAAATATTTATGTCTATTTATTACAATAAAAAATATTTCTTTATAAATTAAAATGCCATTTTCTAGACATTAAATACATTTTATTATATGTTTTTTTAATCTTACCCTATCTTTTTATGAGGGTATAGATTTATTTTTTACTATTTATTGTATAAATACAAATATATAATTTTTTTAACACTATACCCATTTTTATGGGGGTATAATTTTTTTTTTAATTTTTTTTTTATTTTTCCTCTGTTTTTTTTATTGGGGTTAAGGTTTTTATACACGTTTTTCTAATAACACTACCAACTCAGCCCTAAAGCAAAATTGAATAATTTAAAATATATTATATCCTATTAATTTGTTGAATGATAAAATTTAGAATTTTTTGATAATTATGAAACATCCATGTATTTCATACACAAACACGAATGAATATAATTTCGTA
>CAZOSQ010000409.1:0-3508 GCA_964582245.1 uncultured Bacteroidales bacterium
GACTACCATTTACTTTATGAATGTAACCGTCCACCGGTGCAAAAAGATAAATGTAAGGTTGAAGGTTGGATTCGTTAATTTTTTCAGTATTAATTCCCAGGTTTTCACACCTGGTTTTTAATGATAGGTACTTAATTTCCATTTCCCGGTATAGGGATTGGGCTTCTTGGAATTTTTTAATAGAGATCGCATTATCTATTGTTAATTCTCCCTTCCTGGTAAAATCTTGTTCCAGGTATTCGATACTATTTTTAACCAGTAAATATTCTTCTTGTAGTTTGATGTATTCTGGATGTTCTAATTTTGCCAATAAACTTCCTTTTTTAACTTTATCACCTGTTTCATGGTATAATTTTTTTATAAACCCTGGTTTTAAAGCTGATATTATGATTCTGCCACTAGGGTAACACTGTAAATCTCCTGTAATCTCCAAGGTTGATGGAAGGCTGAGTTTTTTTGGCTGAAGGAATTGTAAAGATGCTTCCTTTTTTAAATCATCCTTTTCAACTTTTACACTCCTTGGAGATGGCTGCTGGCAAGAAATAAAAATCGAGATGATATAGGTGAAAATTAAGAATTTATTCATAATCATTGGTATTGGCAAAAAATTCAAGTTTTATAGCTGATTGGTTATAGGTATTTATAGCTTCTAAATAATCAGCTTTTATCTTGAAAACGATTTCCATGTTATTTACATGTTCATTGTAGTCTATTTCTTCTTTTTCTAATTTTAATTGGGATGTTTTGGCCAGTATTCCAGCTTTTTCCAGGTTTGCTTTATTAAAATATGAAATTTCCCAAAAATGTTTATCAAGTTGAAGAATAAGATTTTCAACCTCATTCTTGATAAGATATTTTTGGTGTTCAAGTTCATATTTTGTTGATTGTTTTTCTATTTCCGCGATTTCAATATTTTTTTTTGGGGAAAATAGGGAAATAGAAATACCCGCATGCCAACCATTAAATCCATTATCTTGGTTAATACCCCTGGTAAAAAACCCTGCAAAAATATCCGGGAAATAGGAAGCTTGTGCAATTCTTACTTCATCCTCCTTCAACATTTGTAAATGTTCATAATACTGGTTGATTAGATTCCCGGGAAATAAAGTTGAATCTTTTTCCATGTTTATTTTATAAAGGGGAAGTTCATATTGATCACCAGGAATTATGTCAGATTTTATAAACGAGGTGGATTTCAATTCATTTTCTGCTATCATGAAATCGCTCATTGCAATTCTATAATTTTTTTCTACCTCGGCATACTTGGTTTCTGCCGTGACTTTTTCCAGTATATCTATTTCTCCCAATTCAAAATGTAACTGGTTAATTTTCGTGTAATCCTCAAATAATGATCTTAGTTCAAAAGCTAGGTTCATCTTATGATAATGAAATAACCAGTTGTAATAGGCGGCTTTCACCTCTAAAATAACTTTCTTTTTTTTAATGTTATATAAATCCCGTGTTAACAGGAGTTCATTCTTGGATTTTTTTGCTAAACGGGCTTGCTTTAGAGGGGATGGAATAGTTTGTCTTATATCTAATGAATATCCTGTCCCGGTACCATATAGATTTCCCCTTGAATATTCCATGGAGGTAACTCCAAAATCAGGTTTTGACATTAAGCCGGTTTCTTTATCCATTTTATTCTCAAAGGATTTTAATAGGGAATGATGTTCAAGTGCAGAATCAATTGCCTGGGTGACAGGAAGGATTACGAACCCGTTGTCTTGGGAAGACAAGGAATTCCCAAGAGGTAAAAAGAAAACGACAAACCATATTATAAATTTATTAACTCGTTTAAACATACGTGAATGTTTAGTTATCCTGATATATGCCAGCTTAAGGTGTTCGTTGAACCGACCAAATCGCCTTCAGCAAGCCTTGCGCCTCCGCAGAGTAGCATAAGGAGCTCGCGAATAGCAACCCAAGAAGGGAGTTCATGAACACCAGTATATTAAATTACTTTGTGAATAATCCTCGTTCACTTTGTTTCGTATTAGATGGCAATTAATCATTCTCCTTTTGTTTTTGCATCCCATTTAATTTATCCTTAAGGATGAGGGTTTCATGGTATCAAATATATTTCTAATGGTTCACCTTCAGATTTTGATGAATAAAACCTATAGGATTCACCTCTAGAAAAGTTATTGGTTTTTAATAATGTTAATATACTAAATTACTTGATATCTTGAACATTTTCTTTTAGAAATACATATAAAAAAAAGAGTTGGCTATGTTATCAAGCAAGGGAAGGTTGTATTTAAAATTTAATAATCAGCGAACCACGATTTGATCAGCATATTTTCTTGCTTGTAAAGCGATAGAATCTAATTCTTTGGCTTGATAGGAGGAATAATTCTTGTAGGAAGGGTTCAACAATTTTTCAGAAGGAATAAAAGATTGGAAACATATTCTTTTTGCGGGAGATACTTGTTTAACCATTTCGAGCAGTTCATTCTTGGTGGTTTTTTCCTTCACGATGGTCATTCGAAACTCATAATCAATCCCGGATTGCTTAATAATGTCAACAGATTCTTTTATTTTAAGTAATAATTCATGGCTTATACCGGTTCCCGTAACCTTGGAGTAGCTTTCAATATCAAAAAGAGATTTAACATCCATTGCTACATAATCTATTAATTTTAGTGAAATAGCTTTTTTTAATACAAGTGGGTTCGTACCATTTGTATCTATTTTTACCAACAACCGATTTTTTTTTAAAACTTCAATAAAATCTATTAAATCTTCTTGTAAGGTAGGTTCACCGCCTGTAATAACAACTCCTTCCAGGAGATGGCGATAAATCTTGATGTATTCCAAAATTTCTCCCGGTAAATATACACCTAAACTTTTATTTTTAGATAATTCAACCAATTCCGGATTATGGCAGTAATGGCATTTAAAATTGCAAGAACTGGTAAATACAACACATGAGATTTTACCAGGATAATCTATAAAACTTTGCCTTATAAAACCTCCTATTTTCAATTATTACCTTTTATTATTTTTCTATTTCAACCAGTATATCATCCTTATTGACAGTGTCACCGGGCTTAACATTTATGCATTTAATTTTACCAGAGATATGTGAAGAAATTTCATTCTGCATTTTCATTGCTTCTAATACGAGTAGTGGATCACCTTCTTTTATAGTGGCATCATCTTCGACTAAAATATCTACAATTTTACCGGGCATGGGGGCTAATAAAGATTCTAATTTAGACTCACCAAGGTTTTTCTTGAGAAATCTTTTTCTTTTGTAGGAAATAGGAGTCTCCACTGAAAAGGTATAACTCACGTTATTAATTAATACCTCGTAAAAATTTTGATTTTTGGAAATTATTTCCACGGGGTATTTTTTATTTTTATAGGTAATATAGGTAAAATCATCACTATTACCCTCTTCAATCGTAATTTTTAAGTGTTTTCTTTTAAAAAGGATCTCATTGTCTGATTTTAAATTAAATTCAAACTTTTTACCCGTGTTATTTAACATGATATACTTTCC
>CAZOSQ010000410.1:0-1781 GCA_964582245.1 uncultured Bacteroidales bacterium
CTATTTTTGCTTATGCAGGAATAAAAAGGCTAAAAATACAATTATCCCATTTTAAGAAACTCGATACGTTAAATGCTCCATGCCAGGGGATTATAGCAATAGCATGCAAGCAAGATGACCAAGAGGTGCTGGATATCTTAAAACACATCAATCACAAGGAGACTTTCGTGCAGTGTACGGTAGAACGAGATTTCTTGAAGCATTTAAAAGCTGGTTGCCAAATCCCGGTAGGGGGATTATGTAGTGTACAAGATGAAGTACTTCAATTCCGCGGGGAGATTTTGAACAAGGAAGGAACTAAAAAGGTGGAGACCCGGCAACAAGTAATGGTTGGCGAATATAATATTTTAGGGGAAATTGCGGCAAATGAGTTAATGCGAGAGGGAGGAATGGATATCATGGAATCATTTAAAAGCTGAAAATTAACCAAGGAAAGATGGACGACAATGCGAGAAAAAAAATACTTTTTACTCGACCGATCCGGGAAAAGGAAAAAAAATGGTTAACAGAAAGAAAATTTGAAGTAGTTGATATTCCTTTTATATCGACCATGGAAATGTCCTTCTCTCAACCCGAATTAAACCAGCTCTTAGAATATAATCCTAGTTTTATCGTGCTTTCTAGTCCCAGGGTCATACCTTTCTATTTACGTTATTATGAAGCAGGATGCAATCGTCCTGTTTACACGAATAGTGTTTCAGTAGCAAACTGCCTGGAGAAGGAAAACCTGCCATATGTTTTAAAAAAGGGGTATGCTGCTGACCTTGCAGAATTTATCTTGAAAAAACTTCCAGTTCCCGGGAAAGGAATTTTTTTCTGTAGCCAGGTAAGACAAAAAGATGTAAAAACTATCTTATCAGCAGGTGGAATGGAATTATTAGAAGTTCCTGTTTATAAAACTACAATACATCATCATCAGTTAAAGGTACCTTATGATGCCGTTGTTTTTATGAGTCCCAGTGCAGTGAAAGGATTTTATGCAAAAAATAATTCTGAAGGTAAACAAGTTTTCGCAATAGGCAAAACTACGGCAAGTGAAATTAAAAAATTTAAACCCGGGCCTGTTCAAGCACCCAAAAATCCTGGAATTTTATCCTTATTAGATTGTATTTATCAATTCTATCAATAAAATCCTGTTTCTCAAGTAAAAAGGAATATGTAAGGTAAGATTATCCTTCTTGCTTGGTGCTTTTTAATTCATTGGGAAGATAATCGTAAAATGTATCACCCCGCAGTCCTAGCCGTATTGTTTCCAATGATATTACTTCATCAACGGCTATATTTCCAAGATTCACGTTAGCGCCAAGCTGTTTGACAAACCACACTTGTTGTTTTTTATTCGGAGCTTCCCAAAGGATCTTGTTAATATCTATACTTTCAATAATGTTATTCACGAGGCCAATGTTGGCAGAACCATCACTATTATATATACCAATATTTCCACTTTCCCTGGCTTCTGCAATTACCTTAATCGATCCTGCATCCAGTTCGGATTTCATCATCATTATCCAAGCTTTTCTTGGAATGACCACACCAGCTACTTTTGAACCCACTTCTGAAAGAACTTGGTATTCTTTTGCTAAAATCCGTATATAATTTAATTTCTCATCGTGAGGCATATACATCGATCCGTCAGAAACTTCCACTACTTCCAGTCCATATTCAGATACAAATTTCCTGTAATCATCAAACATATTACGTACTGCAAATATTTCAAATAAGGTACCCCCGAAATAGGGTTGAATTCCTGCTTCTTTATAAATTTTAATTTTTTCCTTGAC
>CAZOSQ010000410.1:1791-3507 GCA_964582245.1 uncultured Bacteroidales bacterium
CCTTGACACCGGGGGTAATTAGGTAAGTTGCGAAATCAAATTTTACGTAATAAATGAATTCAGCTCCCGAGGATACAAGATCCTCTGCTTGATTAATACTCAAGCCTTTGTCCATGACCATGGTCTGTCCGTTCTTCCGGGGCTTACTTTCCCTGGAGGGAATGAAAGGAATATTAGCGTACATGTATTGAATATTTATTTCTTGTATTGTTCTATTAATTCCTGGAACCTGGCAATATCTTTTGCCAATGGGTAATATTTGAAAGTTTCCTCGAAAAGTTTTTTATTCAAATTTAATCCTCTTTCAAAATATTTGCATGCATTATTAATGTTTTTTGTTGAAAGAAAATAAGCTGCCATACGATAATTAATAAGAGCCACGTCATAATTATACTGGTAGGCTTCATTTAAGGTGCTGATAGCCATGTCTATTTTGCCTTGCAAATAATAAACTTCAGAATAATTCAGCCAGGCTTCAGAATCATAAGGATCAATTTCCAAGGCTTTTCTAAAAGCTTTTAATGCTTCTTTTTTATTATCCGTGTCCAGGTAAATTTCACCCAGACCATACCAATATTCCGAATTTTCTTCATCATTCTTAATGGCTTTTTTTACACAACGAACAGATTCTCCAAAACGTCCCAATAATTTTAAGACAATTCCTTTGCCGTACCAAGCATCGGCATATTTTGGATTAAGCTTGATTGATTTGTCATAGAATAGCAAAGAATTATCATAATCTTTCATTCTTTCGTAACATTCAGCAATGAAACAATAAATTTCTTCGCTTTCTTCATCAATGTCTATAAAATCTTTATAGGTTTCAATGGCATCGGAATATTTACCCAGGTTCATTTGAGCAATTGCTTTATAATAATGGGTTGAAGAAAAATCGTTTGTTATTGCAATTGAGAAATCAAATGCTTCAATAGCTTTTTCAAATTCCTCTTGTTGGGTATATAAAATGCCAAGGTTAAACCAGATACTATCCGCAAAAGGATCAAAGTCAAGATAATCTTGATAAAGTTGGATGCTTCTCTGTGTATTGCCTGTATTATTGTAACAGGAAGCTAAATCATAAATAGTTTGTATGTTTTTTTTATTTAACTTGTATAGTGATTGTAAATATTCAATGGCTAATTCATATTCGCCATTTTCCACCAAGATGCGTGATATTTCTTGTAATACATCATTTCTTTCATCATAAGCAATATTTTCTGCTTTATCAAAACATTCCTTTGCTTTTTCAATGTCATCAATACTGACAAAAACAGAACCTTTCAGCAAATGAAATTCATAATTGGATGCTTCAATTTTACCCAGTTTATTTAAAATACGTAAGGCACTTTCCGGCTGGTCGTGTTGTATAAGAGCTTCTGCATATTTTAATTGGATGGAAGAAGCATTGGGGTGTTGGATGGAAGCAAATTTGGCAACTTCTAAAGCATTTTCGGGTTTGTCTAATTCAAGATAATAACTGATGATCTCTTCGAATTCATGAACATCAAAGAAATAGGAAGATTTTTTTCTTCTCATTTCTTCATACTTCAAGATGATGTTTTTGTATTCCTTGTTATTGTAAAAGAAGTCATTATTCATAAGCTGTTGTTATCTATATTTCCTGCTAATTTACTGATTAATCTAGTTCTTTCTAAATATATCCGCATAGAAGTTTCATGTTTTTTTTAACAAAATTAAGATTTTATTTTGTTTTTT
>CAZOSQ010000411.1:0-3507 GCA_964582245.1 uncultured Bacteroidales bacterium
TTCCTGTCTATATGCCCCCAATCGCCACCTGGATCGAACCCGCCCGCGGGCATCACAATAAATAAGTAGAACTTTTAAAATACCGCGGGTGTTTATCATGTAAGGAACATGAAAAAATGCCTCGCGGTTTTTTTTTATGACATGCTGAGTATTTAGGTTATTAATTGCGATCCGGTGGTGCATTATCATTAAAACCCGGCGCTTAACCGGTTGTATAAATAATGTATAATTTTTTGCGCTTATTCTTAGGTTTGCGCGGAATTAATGTCATGATTAATAATTTTTCGGGTAGAAATGAGTCATCCTTCTTTGTTAAAAGTATTTTTTACCCGGTAACACGTAGAACTGTGTCATTAACTCCATGTAAACATAGCAAGGGTGAAAAGGTGCATCACATATTAGAAGTGCATTTCCCGGCTTGTAATCTCTAATAAAGCGACATTGATATTTTATTAATATTTAAAATAATAAATAATGAATCAACAAGAACTGGAGCAAGTTTATAGTTTTGAAGATCAAGAATGGATAGATTCATTGGACTATCTTTTAGAAAATGAACCACCTGAACGTGTAAGAATTCTTTTGGAAAAATTGCAAGCCCGGGCTCAAGAAAGGGGCATACATTTTTGTACTATAGGGAACACCCCCTATATCAATACCATTTCAGCAGACCAGGAAGAAGTTTTCCCGGGAAACCGGGACATAGAGAGGAAGATAAAGAGTATTACCCGGTGGAATGCTATGGCCATGGTAAACAAGGCCAATAAGAAGGAAGAAGGAATTGGGGGGCATATCTCAACCTATGCTTCGGCCGCAACCTTGCTAGAAGTTGGATTTAACCACTTCTTTCGGGCAAAAACAGGTGATCATCCGGGAGATATTGTTTATTTCCAAGGTCATGCTGCACCCGGTGTCTATGCAAGATCTTTCCTGGAAGGAAGATTGTCAGAAAAAGATCTTGATAATTTTCGTCGTGAGCTGGAACCCGGTGGAGGGTTGTCCTCTTACCCACATCCCAGGCTAATGCCAAACTACTGGCAGTTTCCAACGGTTTCCATGGGACTTTCGCCGATCATGGCTATTTACCAGGCCCGGTTTAACAGGTACATGGAAGATAACGGGCTCATCGAGAAATCCGATCAAAAAATTTGGGCTTTTCTCGGGGATGGGGAGATGGACGAACCCGAATCCATGGGAGCCATCACATTGGCATCCCGCGAAAAATTGGATAACCTTATTTTCGTGGTCAACTGTAACCTTCAGCGCCTTGATGGACCTGTTAGGGGTAATTCAAAAATAATCCAGGAACTGGAAACCGCTTTTAAAGGTGCGGGATGGAACGTGATTAAAGTAATCTGGGGGTCTGATTGGGATCCATTACTGGAAAAAGATAAAAAGGGACAACTGGTTCAAAGGATGAATGAAGTTGTAGACGGGCAGTTGCAAAAATACGTCGCGGTTAGCGGTGATTACATACGGAATGATTTCTTTGGGAAGAGAAATGAATTGCTTGCATTGGTGGAACATTATTCTGATGAACAACTCGAGAAGTTAAAACGAGGAGGCCATGACCCCGTGAAAGTTTATAATGGTTATAATAAGGCAGTCAATTTCAAGGGAAGCCCTACAGTCATCCTGGCACAAACCATCAAGGGATATGGTATGGGAGAAGCCGGTGAAGGAAGGAACGTGACCCACCAACAGAAAAAATTAAACGAGGAGGAGCTTCGACATTTTCGAGGACGATTTGGAATACCCATTTCAGATGAAGAATTAGCAAAATCCCCATTTTATAAGCCTGCCGAGGATAGCGAAGAAATAAAATATTTAAAAAAGCAACGCGAGAAGCTTGGCGGTTTCATGCCTCGAAGAGAAGTGAACGTGGAGCCACTTAAACTTCCCGATGATAAAATTTTCCAGGAATATTTAGAGGGTTCGGGTGACCGACCGGTGGCAACCACCATGGTTATCGTGCAGTTATTGTCTAAGTTATTAAAAGATAAAGACCTGGGTAGGTTGATAGTACCGATTGTTCCCGATGAGTCAAGAACTTTCGGAATGGATGCCTTGTTTCGCCAAGTGGGAATATATGCACACACTGGACAATTATACGAGCCTGTTGACAGGGAAAGCCTCTTGTATTACAAGGAATCTAAAGATGGAGCTATTTTAGAGGAAGGTATTACCGAGGCAGGATCCATGTCTTCTTTTATTGCTGCCGGTACAGCATATGCAACCCATGGAGTAAATGCCATTCCTTTCTACATTTTCTATTCCATGTTTGGTTTTCAGCGGGTGGGCGATTTTATTTGGGCGGCCGCTGATGCACGATCAAAAGGTTTCTTGGTAGGAGGTACCTCCGGTAGGACTACCTTACCCGGGGAGGGGCTGCAACACCAAGATGGCCATAGTCACGTGCTAGCTTTATCTGTACCTAACGTGAAAGCTTATGATCCTGCTTTTGCTTACGAGATCGCGGTGATAGTGAAGGAAGGTATACGTAGGATGTACGTTGAAGGTGAAGACATCATGTATTACATTACCGTGCTAAATGAAAAATATCACATGCCACCAATCCCGGGAAATATCGAAAAAGATATCCTTAATGGCATGTACAAGTACAAGAAATCAAACAAGAAAAGTGATAAAAAAGCCCATCTGTTCGGCAGTGGCGCCTTGATGAACGAGGTGTTGAAAGCCGGGGAAATCCTGGAAAATGATTACGGGGTTTCAGTGGATACCTGGAGTATTACCAGTTATAAGTCCTTGTATGAAAATGCCCGTGAAACTGAACGACATAATTTACTAAACACTGCACAGGAAAAGAATTTTATTCAACAATCACTGGAAAATGAAGAGGGCGTTTTCGTGGCTGTATCCGATTATATGAAGGTTTTACCTTTTTCATTGAACAAATGGTTTCCAAAAAGTTTCGTTGGATTGGGTACAGATGGGTTTGGAAGGAGCGATTCAAGAAAAGCATTGCGTGATTTCTTCGAGGTAGACCATCGTTACATTGTCATCAATACGCTCAAGTTGCTGCTGGAACAAGGGAAAATAGAAGAAGGAACTCTTCAAAAAGCATTTGAAGATTTAAAAATCAACCGGGAAAAGATCTCCCCGGCTTCATATTAGAATCTAAAAATCCCGGGTTTACCCGGGTTAAAATTTTCAACTTTAACAGAAAAATAAAGAAAGATGATTAAAGAAATAGTGATTCCTGAAATTTCAGAAAATGTTGAAAAAGGCACAATAGGTAGAGTGCTCGTTTCAAAGGGAGATGTAATAGAAGAGGATCAGCCCGTGGCCGAGGTGGAGACTGATAAGGCCTCTACAGAGATACCTTCACCCTTTGGAGGAGAAATTCAGGAGATAGATATAAAAGAAGGTGATGAACTTTATGTGGGAGATGTTATTGCCAAGATTAACGTGAAAGACGGCCAAGAAGAAGATAAAACTCCCAACGCTGAACCATCACCCGATGAAGAGCAAAAAGAAGCCGAAGAA
>CAZOSQ010000412.1:0-3489 GCA_964582245.1 uncultured Bacteroidales bacterium
CAGGGTATAGCGTGTAAAGATATTGGTTTCCTGTAACCATCGTATCCAGTACCAACTTTTTGATTCTATTGAAGGAAGGGGAAACAACCAACAACTGGTACTTTGTTGCCCCGTCCACTGGATTCCACCAGAAAGTTACCACCGGGTCTTGTAATTGAATGCCATTGGTTGGAGCAATAAGGTTGACCTTCTTACTCGTGATGTCTGGCTCGAAGATTAGTTCTTTGCAAGCCATGAATGATAAGGTAATAATAATAAATATGATGTTAATTAATATTCTCATTTTCAGCCATTTTTAAATTTTGAACATACATGGTCATAATCAGGTATTCCCTTCCCGTGCGCGGTTCTTTTTCGCTTTTGAAAACCACGGAAGCTAATTTACCTATATTGAATTCTTTTTCAACTTTAAATAAAAGATATAGCAGTTGTTTATAATTTCCCTGGACAGTTACTGAAGTTGTTTCCACGATGTAATCCTTGTGCCTGAACTCGTGCATTTCAGGAATATTTTTGATTATGGTGTTATGTTTTTGACAATACTTACTGATTTTATCAATTAAAATTTCTTGCTTCTCTTTTTGCTCGTTAAAATCGTTACCTACCACCAGGTTAATTTTTTGAAGTTCCCGGTATAAACTATCAATTTGGTTCGGTGCATTGACAGTTTTTTTCAATTCAACCACCTTGTTTTTATAATCATTTTTTTGCTGTATCGTTGATGATATAGCAACGGTATATATTATCACCAGCGAAAAAATGAATACGGAAAGTAGGTAATAAAACTTTTTCTTATAAGACCAATCTTTCATTGCAATTTATTTTCAGGATTTCACCAGGATATAATTAATAATCTGATAATTAGCCCCCACCTTGTTTTGGGGGAAAATGCCGGGTGGCCAAATGTTTTTTTTGTATATACAGTACATGGATGTTTCTTCTTTTTTAATGTTTTATGATTATAGAAATGGAAAATTCAGCAGCAGAGTGCCGGTTGTCCTGGTGGTACCCGGTGATCACCACGTCATGAATCCATTCTTGTTTTTTAACATCTCTCATCCAGGTATTTAATACGCTGCTATTATTTACTTCTCCTTCCACCTTAATTTTTTTCTTTGTTATATTAATTTCTTTACCCTGTTTTGCCCTTTTGTCAAGAGGTTGAATGTCCATTTCTGTTAATTTAATACCCGGGGATAAAAGGGCTGCTAGCCTGTCTGCATAAAAAGAGTATCTTGACGAGGTTGATAACCCGCTTTTTTTGATTAAAAGTTGTTTTGCAGTAACTTCTTCCTCTAATGCTCCCAGTCGTTTTAGTAATTGCTCGTTTTTCTGATAAGAGGATGAAATATGGTCATACTTTTTTTTGTAGTGTTCAAATAGCATATAATTGATCACCAAGATCATGAAAATCACTCCCAATCCTATTTTTAGACTTGTTAAGTATAGTTTTCTAAAATGAAATTCATCTCTCCTTTCATCTACGGAAGGGATGTCTATTTCTCCTATATCGAGTCCTAGAATTAATGAAATTGCCGAGGAATATGCAATAAGGGCTTTGATAGGGAGATTTTCTCCATGAACCAGGTATTCTTGTCCTTTTTCATGGTTGTTTTCACGGGTTATATCGGTAATTATCGAAGAAACCCGGATAGTTTGATAAGGCAAATTGATTTCCTTTTCCTGCAATTCTTGGGCAATGGTGTTGATAGTAAAAGATCCAAGGCCAAAACGAACAATATATAATCCAAGTTCTTTAACCCGGTCGAGGATGGGATCTAAAATATCCTTACGGGCAATAGAGGCAAAAATCTCTTTTTCATTACATGCTGTTGTTTGAAGATAGAAATCATTTAAAGATGCGTTGGGTAATACTTGTTGTATAACTGAACTATTTTCCTTGTAAATGATTTTTTTATGAAAAATTCCTTTACCATCAATGGTGAGAAAAACAGGAATTCTACTTTGGATGTGTTTGATTGCATTATCCAAGGTATTTTCAGATAAAATCATTTTTTCTATCAAAACAATTTCTCTTTTTCTTTTAAGAATCACCAAGTTTACCTGGTGATTTCCATCGGGTTGAATTACCAGGTGCATGCCTGCTACTTGTTTGTCAACCAGTAGATATTTATAAAGCAGGTCTGGCATAAATTAATTGATAATCGTGGGTTTAATAAATACGCTTAATCTTGATTTAGAATCAATCTTGGTACGACTACTGAACAACCATTTGATAATGGGAATTCTGGAAAGGAAAGGGGTGCCTTTCCCGCTATCTTGTTTCCTAATTTCTTCCAGGCCACCCAGCAATACCATTTCTTGATTTTTCACGCGAATAATTGATTTGAAGTTCCTGGAAACTTTACCCGGTGGGGCTGTGTTTGATATACGCTCTGTAAAATCGGATTGCTGTACCTCGATGTCCATGGTGATTTGTTCATCACCCGAGACAAATGGTTTTATGGTGATGGCAAGTTCAGCTTCAACTGATTTATATATTTGTGTTTTGGTTTGCTGAACATTCAACGAACCGATGACGTTTAACTGTTCTTCCAGGTAATATTCTGTGTTTCCTATGCTAACACTTGCCTCGTTACCATTCAGGGTGGCCAATTTAGGGGTGGATCGAACTTTTAGGAGTCCTTGTTCTTCCAATGCCTTGAGAATCAAGAAAAAATTAGGCGTCACGTATCCAAGGTTTGCTGAGCCAAAACCCTCGAAATTATCCAGGATCCGGTTCAATTTTTCTGAACCTATCCTGATATCCAGGGCAGGAAAAAGTTCTCCAGTCGTTTCCACCGGCTCTTCCCCGATGCCGGCTTCTATCCCTGTGGATAGTGTGTAGGACTTGTTTACATCCACGATCATGACTTCTATCAAAATCACTGGCACGAGTTTGTCAACTTGGCGGATAAAATTTTCCAGTTCCTTGATTTTCGCGGACGAACCTCCCACTAGTAAACTGTTCAGATCCGGGTACTCCTTGATCTCTAACTCCGACTTCAAGTCTTCAGGAATATAATCAATTATCTTATCAATTGTACGGTATAGTAATTGTATTGATTTAAATTCTTTAAGGTCTATGATTTTACTTTCTCCCACTAAGTACATGGGGCCAGATTTTTTATACGTGTATTCGGTACCATTCAATATATGAAAAAGGAAATCATCATAGGTAGCGTTTTTCATATTTAGACTCACGTTTCCTTCAAGGCCCGAGACCATGACGTAGTCGACTTGTAATTGATCTGAAACTTCTTTGATGATTCCATAGATGGGGGCGGCTTCAGCATAAATAGAAATGTCTCCTGGTCCACTGATTTTTATCTTTGTATTATACTGTTCCGCGTTAAATTCAGATAGATTTCCTTTTCCTCCAGTAAGCTTGACACCACCATGTTGATTAGATGAAGAGGCTGACGTAATGGCTTCAGACTTATTACTCTTTATAATAAAATAATTATCCTCGCTTTCATCTACTTTTAA
>CAZOSQ010000413.1:0-3486 GCA_964582245.1 uncultured Bacteroidales bacterium
ACACAAGTTTTTTCCTGTAAGGAGCCAAGTAATAAATGAAAAGATACATGATATCAGAAAAAAAGTAGAGTCCCTTTATTGGGATAAAACCTATTGCCCATAAAAATAACCAAATTATATGATACCTGATTTTTTTCAACGTGTTTTTTATTACCCGACCTTTTCCAATTTATGCTTTTGCACTAGGTCGATAAAATCGTCAAACAAGAATTCGGTATCTAGTGGTCCACTGGAAGCTTCAGGATGAAATTGAGTGGAAAAAAAAGGTTTGGTTTTATGAACCATACCTTCATTGGTATTGTCATTTAAATTTAAAAAAAGTGGTTGCCAAGATTCATTTAAGGTTGAATTGTCAATGGCATAACCATGATTTTGGGAGGTAATATATGCTTTATCGGTTCCTACTTTTATTACTGGCTGGTTGTGACTTCTATGACCATATTTCAACTTGTATGTATTAGCACCAGCAGCCAATGCCATTAACTGGTTCCCAAGGCAAATCCCGTAGATGGGCTTGTTTTTCTCGTAAGCTTTCCTGATATTTTCTATGGTAACCGTGCATTGCTTGGGATCACCGGGTCCATTAGAAATGAATAATCCGTCATAATCTTCATTGGAAAAGTCATAATCCCAAGGAACACGGGTGACAGTGGTATCCCTATCAAGTAAGCATCGTATGATGTTATACTTTACCCCGCAATCCACCAGTAATATTTTATACTCGCCGCTGCCATAGGTTTCTTTTTGTTTTATGCTTACTTGGGCAACTAAGTTGTCTGCTGCCGGGTTGTAAAAATCCGTATCTTTTTGATCCGCAATTATTTTACCCAGCATGGTGCCTTTTTCTCTTAAAATCTTGGTAAGTTCCCTCGTATCAATACCAAAAACACCAGGTATATTACCTGATTTTAACCACTCAGATAAACTTTGGGCCGCGTTCCAGTGGCTGTATTTCATCGAGTAATCAGAAATAATAAGCCCACTGATATGCAACACATGAGATTCGAAAAATTTATGGAGGTTGTTCTCTTTACTAGTTCCGGGAACACCATAATTTCCTATTAAGGGATAGGTCAATACCAATATTTGTCCCTTGTAGGATGGATCAGTCAGACTTTCCGGGTAACCAGTCATGGCCGTGTTAAAAACTACTTCACCAGAAATTGAACCTTCATATCCAAAAGATTTACCTTTGAATTCAGTCCCATCTTCTAAAACCAGATTAATTTCCTTACCAGGCATTAATTTTTCTTTTTTAAATAATGATTAATTATTTCTTCTGCTTGTTCAACGGCAATACGTTTTGCTATTATTTTTTTATCCTTGTCTAACACGAAAATGACAGGGGTCGAATTGATGGCATATTTCTTCTTGTACTCGTAGCTATAAGGATTCCAGCCGTTTATCCAATCATGTAATTGATACTTATTGATAAAATCAATCCATTTTTCCTTGCCTTCAACTCCTCCAATCATATGAATGGAAATCACGGCAACATTATTTGATTTCAATTTCTGATATAACTCGTACAATTCCGGGATTGTTTTTTTACAATGTCCGCAATCACTTTCCCAGAATGCGAGGATGGTGTAGTCGGCATTTACCTGGTGAAGTTTTAAAAAACTTCCCACGTGCGGATTCTTGGCCAATGCAGTATCTTCGGCAGCTTGTATGAAATGTTCAGCATCCACCAAAACAAATTCAAAATCGGGGGCAGTATTACCGATTAATAAATGGCCTTTTTCTGTCAATTCTTTTTTTAGTTTGGTTATAAAGGTACTATCGCTCCATGATGCTTCAGGGATGTAATATTTTTCCGCTATATAAAAGAACACGGCATCCATTCCCATTACCTGGTTTTTGGCATAGTGATTAAAAAGATTCACGAGCATGTTCCTGAAAAGTTCATTTGATTCCCTGGATTGAGAAATCAGGTAATCAATTTCAGGTTTTATGGAGTCGGGAACTTGGGGGATTACTCTATCCACGTAATTCAAAACCTTATCATTATAAAAAGGGGTTCTCAATAACCTGTCATCATTCAATGGAAAATTATCGAAATAATGGTTCCGGTAATAATAATATTGCCAAGTAGAATCTATTATGTTACCGTTTTCATCCCTTGGAGGGTCTGGAACTTCCACTTCCAAGGTAGCTTTGACAAAAGCAGCAAAAAATGTGTTCGGATTTTCTTCCGCGAAATCTTTCTGCTTTTGTTTTACTTTCTCGTGAATTTCTTTAATTTCTTCCCGTATTTTTTCTTTTTTCTTTTCATCCTCCGTGTCCTTGTACGAATCGTTTAATGAAATAATTTTTTGTCGGTTTTGTTTTAAAAAGAGTTGGTATTCCTTGAAAAGGACATTTTCTTGGGAACCCTCGATTTTAAGATTTTCAACCAGTTGGGTTGGAATTGTATCATTCTCGATTGAAAAATCTTGGTCTTCTCCCACGATAATATCAAAAAGGCTTTTGGTTGGGAGGTAGATAAAATAAACGCCTTGTGGCAAAGGTTCTTTTCCCTTGAAAATTCCAGAGCCCTTGTTATCCAAGGTAATCGTATCATCTACAATTTTGGAATCGCTGAAATAATGTCCCAGGATTAAGGTAGTGTCTTTAAGGTTATTAATTTTAACCTTAATTTTATATCCTTTTTGACTGAAAACAGGAACCACTAATAATAATGCTAAAAGTATAAAAAAGGAAGTTACAGAATTTTTCATTTGATCTAATTTTATCCAGTTAAAAAATATTCTCATAATTCAATTTTATAAAATAGAATATTTATAAGGAACGTTATTTCCACTTTGAAAATATTTAAACTTGGCAAAAATACTTAAAAATACCATTTTCAAAAAATAATAAATAGAAGAATATAACGAAAAAGGATAAAAACTTATTTTTTGAAATTCTTTAACCTGGTAACTAGGTTGATGAGGAATAACATTATTTCTGCATTTTCTAGGTCAAGTGATTAAGGATTGGTGTCAATAGATTTTCTTTCAGTCCAGTATGTTTTTTGAAATACCTGCAGAAGATTACATATCCAATTCATGAGTATTTTATTTTTTATTTATTTGATTTATTCTTTTTTCAGCATATTATAATTTATAATTTATGCACATGGTTTTAGAGAAAAACAGGAAAACTATAAGAGGCGTCCAAATTTAAACGATTAAATATTAATGACTGACACTTGTATTAAAAATCGTCAGAATGAATTGTCGGTTCTTAATACTTGTTAAATCGCAACCAAATAGTTACAAAAACCCAAATCAGGTACTTTTTCCGGCATTCCACCTAGAAAAAATAGGAGGAATTAAAAAATTTTGAATAATTTTGACACGGGAAAAGCTTTTTGTATACGAATGATTGTAAGGGAAGGCTAAATAACTTAAAAATTTCTATGTATTCATTAAAATCAGTACAGGATCTTTTCGAGAAAGAATTAAAAGATATTGTTGGTGGCAAGGAGCCGGCTACCCTGTT
>CAZOSQ010000414.1:0-3478 GCA_964582245.1 uncultured Bacteroidales bacterium
GTTTTGGTGAGGGTTGATTCACAGCCTGAACTTCTCGCACATGCGGGGTTGGGGGTGGGTCAAAATTACTGTCAGTCAATGCAAAGTGGCACCGCCACTTCATTTCCACCCGGAAGTTTCCAATTCCTTCGGAAGTTGGAAATTCCTTGCCTGCTGCCGCTCAGCCTCAACCTCTACCTAATCTTTCACCACCAGCCTCTCCGCCCTGAACACCTGTCCTTCGCTCATGATGTACACCAGGTATGTGCCGGGGGTATAACCAACCAGGGATACTTCTATGCTGCTGCCGCTGAAGCGTTGGGTGAGCATGCCCTGGCCCTGCATGTTGCTGATGAAGAGCACTTTCTCCT
Source organism: uncultured Bacteroidales bacterium (assembly GCA_964582245.1). Lineage (GTDB taxonomy): Bacteria > Bacteroidota > Bacteroidia > Bacteroidales > CAZOSQ01 > CAZOSQ01. Next base: position 351 of record CAZOSQ010000414.1, read on the forward strand.
TGTGGGCCAGTGCGGGGTGGTCTATGCGGATGTGTACCCGCTCGCGGGCCGGATTGGGCACCAGGGTGATGGCCTGCTCCTACTTTTCCGTTGAAAATCGTATCTGGTGACCATTCATTGATTTCAAAAAAGAATTTACCCGGAGCAAATCCATTAATAATGTTTGTTACATCTAATTCTACCTCAATAGGCTCATTGTTTATCCCTTGCATTGGTAGTTCTCCACCATCATTAATATAAGGCGGATAATATGGATTAAGTCTATATGCTCTATATGATTGAGTATGCGTTGGGTTTTCTGATTCAGGATGTGTAGCAAGACCTGTTAGCATTTCAATCCTATTTCTGCGTGGATGCTGAATTTTTGCTCTCATGGTTACTCTTGGGGTGTGGCTTTCTTTAACTAAAAGCACCTCAACTAAACCGTTATAGGAAATGCCTCCATCAAATTCACTGGTTGCCAGCAAACGATAGGGCATATAGACGAAACCATCGTCCTGATAGCCAATCCCACTTGAATTTGCTAACTTAACAGCGCCATATTCCCATTCGCCGTAGAAATCGTACTTTATGCTATCGTTGTAACCCACAATGGTCATAGCATGGCCGTATTTTCCACCCCAGCTTTTTACAATCTTTTTTCCTGCTTCTTCGGGTGAAGATGGTGGGATTTCCTCGTAAACAACATTTCCCCATCTTACAGAAAGTCCAACTATTCCGCCACCGTTCACTGTATCACCCTCTGCATAGTTGTGTAAGAAGTGTTTTAGGGTATTTAATCCTTCGGGTGTGGACACGTTAATGGGGTAACTATCAAGTACCGCAAGGTTTTCCAGTGCCGATCGGTATTTGTCGTAGCCGGTCATCCATTTGGTTGGCTCACCAAACATCCCACCCCATACATTTACATTAGGAATACCCATATCCCTAATAATATCCCAACCGGATTCCCGATTTAGAGTACCATTTAATTCACTTCCATTGTTAAGGTAGTTAAATGTATAATGTGTGGGGTATTGGTTTTCAGGATGGTTGTCGTCTGCTGGTAAGTTGCGCATTCGATTTATCATAAAGGTAAAGATGTAACCCACACCAGAAGCCTGTACGCAACTGCCCCCACGTTGGTCAAAAATGGGTCTAAACCAAATAGACTCTGAATTATCAATTTTGTAAGGCAGAGGTGTACTTAACGATTCACTTGTGGGGATAAGAGCAGGAAGAGCATTCAGCCTGGCTTCCTCTTCCGTTGTTATCTCATAGCCCCCTACCCACCATGGTTCGCCATTAGGGTCGGGATTCATATTGACAAGCTGTGCGCTTATCTGCATGGTTAAACTGATTAACAGCCATAAGGTTAATAAAGTAATGTGTTTTTTCATGCTGCATTGGATCTGGTTAATAATGAATTGAATTAAAAGGCTTGTGACTAACAAAAACATAGATTATTGCTTTATTGCGGGTTTTGAAAACCGCTGCCCGTAAATCTCAATGACGACATAGTAAATTCCTGGGTTCAAGAATGACAGGTTTAGACCAAGGTTGTACTTACCAGTGCTTTTTTGCTTGAAAACTGATTTTCCTAAGCTATCGTAAATAAAAATATTTACGGATGAGAAGTCTTGAAAAACATCAGGTAAAACAATATTAATATTTTCGCTAAAGGGGTTGGGGTATATAATTGCTTGAATAACATCGGGTTGATGTATTGAATTGCTTGATAAAACCGGTTCAACACTTCGGTGAAGATGGTTGCCGTATGCATACAGATATCCATCGGGGGCAAGGCTCAGTCCTTCAATTTTTTGGTTTCCAGGTCCTATAAGTCCTGAAATAAAGCGTTCCCAGGTTTCTCCATTGTCATTTGAGAAAAAGACCCCAGCCTTGTCGCCATATTCATTGGACCCAAAGTAAATATTGTCATAAGGGGTGATAACAATGGAAGTTACCAGCACATCATTTCGCAATTCTACCCATGTTTGGCCATTATCAGATGATTTGTACAATCCCCCGTAGTATTGGGAATGGTCACCAATGCTTCCGGCAAAAATATCACCTTGCGAGTTAACAGCAAGGGAACGAATATATTTGTTCGGCAATCCTGATTGCTCCCACGAATCGCCATTATCCATTGATCGATAAACACCACCACCGGGCACAGACCAGGCTGTGATACCGGCAAACATAGTTCCATCTGCGGTTTCTATTATGCTTGCAACCTCCTTCGCATTGCTTATTTCTAAAGTCTGTGTCCAGGTATCGCCATTGTCGGTTGATTTGTAAATACCGCCCCAGAAGCCAAAATGTAAATCTCCGGAGTAAGTATGCATAATAGAAATGATGTTAGACGTGGCTGAAAAAAGAGGTATCCAACCCTCCTCAATGTTGATTAATCGGTGGATATTATAAGAACCACCCGTTCCAGCAAATACATTCCCATTTTGGTGGACGTGTAGGCTATATATGCTTAAATTCTCTAATCCTATGGGTTGCCATGTCTCGCCATTATTATTAGATAGATGAACTCCTTTGCCAGAGCCCATACCGGCGATAAGATTTAATTCAGCATCTATCACTAAAGCAAACACTCTTTCATTAACAGGTCTGATAATTTCCATCCAGAAATCTTCATTTTCCTTTGTGGTTGGTTGAGCAAAGCCAAACTGGGTAAAGAGCAATAAAATTGTTGTGGTTAGGGTTGTTTTCATAGTGTGATATGTTTTAATGAGAAAATTGTTTCATTAACAAAGCTTCACAGTGTTTCTATTTCATTATCAGCCCCACACCACCTGCCTAGCACAGGCCTAAAAACCTGCCTGCTCAACGGAGGTAGGGGGTTAGGTTTGGTTCATATGTGGCGGGTTTGGTATTACAATAAATTTCATGCGAAATATACATAAAAAATATTAAATAAGTACGCAGAAATATGTTAAACTCATTATTAATAATGATTCTAAATAAGTTGGAAAAAGGTTGATGGGTCGCTGGTCTATGGAAGAGAAGGTGGCGGGATCGCCGGGAGCTACCTTGGTAAAGGATACCCAGATGCCTTAAAGCTGTTATTGCAATAAACATTTAATAGTAAAATTTTTCTCTTCATAATACATGTGTTTTTAGTTAATAATGAGTTT
>CAZOSQ010000415.1:0-3476 GCA_964582245.1 uncultured Bacteroidales bacterium
AGGAAGAACTGGTTTCGTAAAAGCAACCTTCAATCCAAAAGGAAGGCCAGGAGCCTTTAGTAAAACTGTTTCAGTGACATCAAATTCAAATAAAAAGGTTACTGTACTTACCATTAAAGGGGAAGTTTTACAGCAAGAAAAAGGACTAGAGGAGATTTATAGGCAAAAGGTAGGCGATATAAGAATAAAATCGAATGTTGTTTCTTTTCCATCCATTAAACATGACCAGGTAGAAACAAGGGTACTTGAATTATATAATTCTACTACTCAACCAGTAAAAGTCTCTTTCGATAAATTACCCGCACATGTTAAAATTACACCCGGGGTAAAAGTTGTGGCTCCAAAAAGCGAGGATAAAGTTACATTGACTTATGATGCAAGTAAAAAGGATGATTGGGGATACACGAAGGATTTTGTCATTTTAGTAACCAATGGGAACAAAAATTTAAATAATCATTTGATTATATCAGCTAATATTCAAGAAAATTTTTCAAAATTAACTACTCAACAACGGGCTCTTGCTCCTAAAATACATTTTGAAGACGAGGAATATAATTTTGGAAAAATTAAACAAGGTGAAAAAGTGGAAATACAGTATAAATTTACCAATACAGGCAAGTCCCCGCTAATCATTAGGAAAATTAAAGCAGCATGTGGTTGTACTGCTTTACATCCGCATGACGATAATATTGCACCCGGCGAATCAAGTACTATAAAGGCTTCCTTTGATTCCAAGGGCCGGGAAGGCCAACAGAGAAAAACAATAACAATTATATCAAATGATCCAAATCGTCCAACAGTAATGTTGAGACTCACCGGGATAGTGGAGTAAATAAAGTTGCTGCTTTAAAAGGGGGCTGTCCATGACTTTTAATTTCATTTTCAGAATAAGATGAACGATGATGAAGGTTTATGGACAGCTTCTTTTATTTAAAAAAAATAAATATTATTTTTACCACAAAAGCTGTAAATGTCAGGTTCCGTTGAAAAAAGTGCCTTATCGGTGAATAAAGGAGTTAATAAGCCCAAGCCTGTTAACGAGGATGCTATACATAATTTTTTAAAAAAGAAAAAAAAGTTATTTACAGCAAAGGGATACCTTGATGGAATCAAGAATGGCGACAGGGTAATCTTGAGCCAGGCCATTACTTTAGTAGAAAGTTGCCATCCCGACCACCAAGAACTGGCCCAAAATATTATTGATCTTTGCGTTCCTCACTCGGGAAATTCATTGAGAATCGGAATTACAGGCGTGCCCGGGGTTGGTAAGAGTACCTTCATCGAGAGTTTTGGAACTTTATTAACAAGTAAAGGCCGTAAAGTGGCTGTTTTGGCTATTGATCCCAGCAGTCAGCGTTCCAAGGGAAGTATTTTGGGAGACAAAACAAGGATGGAAGAATTGTCTTCTGACCCAATGGCATTTATTCGTCCTTCTCCTTCGGCGGGCACATTGGGAGGTGTTGCAAGAAAAACCAGGGAAACAATTATTTTATGTGAAGCTGCAGGTTTTGATACAATTTTTATAGAGACAGTGGGAGTAGGACAGTCAGAAACAGCCGTTCATTCCATGGTAGATTTTTTTCTATTGCTGATGTTGGCTGGTGCGGGTGACGAGTTACAAGGAATAAAGAAAGGAATTATGGAGATGGCTGATACTATTGTCATTACCAAGGCAGATGGAGCAAATATTCAACAGGCCGAATTAGCCAAGCAAGAATATGAAAATGCCTTGCATTTGTTTCCTGCCTCTTATCCAACTTGGACTCCCAGGGTTATTCCTTGTTCGGCTTTAAGTAAAAAAGGATTGGATGATATATGGCAGGTAATTTTAGAATATGCTAATTTGACCAAAAAAAGTGAATTTTTCCAGCAAAAACGGAATGACCAAGCTAAATTCCGCATGCATGAAGCCATTAGTGAAAAACTGTTGCAGTTATTTTATAATGATAAACGAATATGTTATAAAATAACCGAGGTAGAACAAAAAGTTTTAAACAACCAGATTAGTTCATATCATGCTGCCAAAATACTACTAGATGAATACATTTTGAGTGGAAATTCCTTACCTAGTGAAAAGTAATTCCCTGTATTTAGCAAGAGGCCATAATTTATTATCAACGATTAATTCCAATGCATCCACGTGAAACCTGATCTTTTCAAGGTAAGAAAAAACATTTTGCTCATATTCTTTGGCTTTTGCCCTTGTATTTTCAATTCTTTCCGCCTTTAACCTGGCATTGCTCATATCTAGGATTTTACTTCTTATGGATGAAATATGATCAGATATTTCTTTTATCAAATCTTTCCTGGCATGAGCTACTTCTTCAAATTCATCTCCATTGAAAATTTCTTTTAATCCCTTAACATTTTCCACTAACCTGGTTTGATAATCTACAGCCACAGGTATAACGTGGTTTAAACTAAGATCTTCTAATGTGCGTGATTCAATATGTATCCTTTTGCTGTAATTTTCTAGTCTGACATCGGTTCTAGCTTCCAGTTCCTTATCTGTGAAAATTCCATTTTCTACAAAAAGCTTTTTACTTTCTGGTTTATAGTAAAATTCTGTGGCATCTATTACACCTGATACTTGGTGTAATCCTCTCTTTTTAGCTTCTTTTTTCCATTCTTCACTATAATTGTTCCCCTCGAATCTAATTTTTCTTGATTCCATGATATATTTCCTCAATACTTGGAAGATAGCTTCATCTTTTTTTACACCTTTTTCAATTAAAATATCTGTTTCCACTTTAAATTTCTTTAATTGATCGGCTACTGCAGTATTCAATACTATCATTGGTGAAGCACAATTTGCCGAGGCGCCAACTGCCCGGAATTCAAAACGATTTCCTGTAAAAGCAAAAGGAGAAGTACGGTTTCTATCGGTATTATCGAGTAATATTTCAGGAATTTTTCCTATGTCCAGTTTTAAATCGGTTTTCTCCATCGGGGTCATTTTTTTATTCGTGACCCTTTTTTCTATTTCTTCTAAAATTTCGGATAATTGACTTCCAATAAAAACAGAAATAATGGAAGGAGGTGCCTCATTTCCGCCAAGTCGCTGGGCATTTCCAGCCGAGGCTACACTGGCTAATAGAAGTCCTTGATTTTCATAAACAGCTTTAATGGTACTTACAAGAAATGTAAGAAACTGGAGGTTTAATTTTGGTTTGTTTCCCGGGGATAAAAGGTTCGTTCTAGTGTTTGTAAAAAGTGACCAATTATTATGTTTGCTCGAACCATTGATATATTTGAATGGTTTTTCATGAAATATTACCCGGAATTTATGTTGCCTGGCAATTTTTTTCATCAATTCCATTAATAATAAATTGTGATCCACTGAAAGATTGCATTCTTCTTGTAAAGTAGCCACTTCAAATTGATTTGGTGCTACTTCATTATGCTTAGTTTTAATGGGAATCCCTAATTTATAGGATTCAGTTTCAAAATCCTGCATAAATGTGGACACTCTTTCC
>CAZOSQ010000416.1:0-3472 GCA_964582245.1 uncultured Bacteroidales bacterium
AAGTTTGGTTTATTTCTTTAAAACCACCCTTGTTCTTAAGGATTAAATTAAATATCCAAACCGAAAAACATGCAAAAACTTTGTTAAGCCACCGTATTTTTCTTTGAGGGCGTTCATGGTTTATTTCAACACATCCTGTTATGTTATTGTCGAGGATGTCCAGAATTTCCTTTTGAAGATCCGGCACAATATTTCCGGAATTGTATTTCCAGATTTTGTTTCCTTTGCTATCTAAACCATCAGTTAAGTAGATGTTGTTTCTTAATACTTCGTAATTTTCATCACCAAAGGGTTTTGCAGGCTCATCCGATGTTTTGCTATATATGATATTGCCGTTTTCATCCTTTTTTAGCGCCCGCTTCAAAACAACGATTTTGGTTGCATATTTCAAGGCAAGTTCAATATCATGCGTTACGATAACTGCTGATCTTTCAGGCTTTTCTTTGATCTTTTCAACCATATGATCAAACAACACTTTGGAGTTGCTTTTGTCGAGATTTCCGGTTGGTTCATCCCCAAAAAGCACTTCAAAATCAGGTACAATTCCTCTTGCAAACGCAACCCGTTGTTGCTCACCTCCTGAACAATACCTGGGAATTGTTTTCCAGGTATGTCTTGGCAGGAATAGTCTTTTAAATGATTCACGGGTTTTCCTAATGGAGGTAATGATGTTGCCAAGTTTTCCCCGTAAATCTGCCAATACTACATTTTCATAATTAAGAAAGCTGGGCATCAGATTATTATCCTGAAAAATGAAATTAAAATTCTGCCTTCTGATTTCTGCCAGTTCACCTACCGACAAACCATCATTCCAGATTTTATGATAATCTTTAGGATCTGTACCGTAACCCTGAAAATATACGATCTGTCCTTCTTTTGATTTTTCTTTATCTATATTATTTGCCATTAAACCCAGGGTTTCGATTAGTGTGGATTTTCCTGAGCCGGAATTCCCCAAAATGAATACGATTTCTCCTGATTTAATGTTCAGTTCTTCGATGTACATTACCTTTTTTGATGGGTAGCTACACAACAAATTTTTAATCTCAAACTTTTTCATCCTGATAAAAATAATTAATGCAACAAAAAATTATGGTAAATCGTCGATTGGGATGTAAACATATAAGTAGTTCGTGCCCTTTTCGCTAAGAAAATACCGGCCGGGGTATGAATTCACCTTGCTTTCAATTTTACTTAATCTGTCCTGGTAGCTTGCGATATATTTAATAAAACTGTCAACTACTTTTATCGAAACCCGTGTTTGAATTTGTCCTATGGCATATTCGCAAAATTCGTGTTTACAATCCGCCCCTGTAATTCTTTTCAATAATTCGTTTATGTTTTTATTCTGACACTGCCTTATCTGCATACTCCCAAAATATTTCCTGCAAAAGGTAACGAGGATATTGTAAAGAGCGATCCGTTTTTGATTTGGAGGGGCATCAATCAAGCCTTTGATGTTTGAGAGTTCGGTGTTGATATTTGATAATTCATCCTCATCGAACAGAACTACCTGTTTGAAGTAATTATAATCCATGTAATCTGATTTTAATGATGCCCATCCTTCCTGGTATTCTTGGGTAAAACCTTCTTCCAAAATTTGAACGGCTTGATCATACGTAACCCCTAATAATTTCATAATGGTATAAACACGCCTTGAATTTTCCTGTGCATTTGGGTCGCCTCCTTCAAACATAATGGCTTCAATAGCTGCAATTTTTTCATTTACATCATTTTCAATCAGCTGAATACTATTGTTGATAGAATTTGCGAAATCTGAAGGATCAATTTCAGTATTGATACTACGGGGTTCCAGTTTGCCAATCAAATCCGGCTTATTAGGTGGAAGTTCAATGGTTGAAGTTGCTTCATTGTATACATAATCATCATTTTCAATAATCAAATATAAAAATTCGGATACCTGTTTATTAAATAACTTATAGGCATCGTCACCTCTGTTTGCAACCTGGAAAGCCAGGATATTGATGTTTTTATCCCGGAATTTCTTTGCAAGTGTGTCTGTATTTACAAGAACATTTACTTTGTCTGTGGTGTCTAGATGGTCACCGCAATCACCAACCAGAATTAGATAATTTGATTGTTTGGGATCAAAAGGATATCTGTCGAGTGCATAATTAATCCCATAGAACATGGCTTCCTCTAAATCTTCGTCAGGCTCACCATCGGGAGGAGGGTTATTGTTTTCCAGTTTTAACCGATTTTCAATCCAATCCGATATATCTTGCCATTTGTCCGTCATTTGTCCCGGGGCTTTTTCAACCAAGGCTTCCATATCTGCGTCTCTGTATAATACAGCTCCGAATGAATAGCTTTTATTTGCATCCTGGCCTGAAACATTTTCTTCAATACGTTCAGCAATTTTGATCATAGCCTCCCTCACTCCGGTTCTCACTGAAGGAGAGTAATCTTCCATGCTTTGTGTGGCATCGATTACAAACAGGATGTTTACTTTCCTTAAATCACTGGCCTTTTGCATTAAACTGTCAATTCTTTCCCCTGAGTAGTCACCGATTGGAGACTGCACATTTGATATTCTGCCAATTCTAACTGCATTTGCCGAAACATCCGTTAAATCCAGAATGGGATACCTGTGTTCAACACCTACCTTTCGTTTGTTGTAAAGATTGTTATCTCTTTCAAAATATACCAGCATATCTTGGGTTTCAATACAGTCATCGATGTTTTCCACCAGCCGGTTGGTACTGTTGATACACTCTGCCTGTGTCCTGGAACCGCCAATTACCACTCCGTATTCCCCAACAAAATCCTTCCTTTGCGAAACAGGTGCACTTTCCCAGTTGTTTTCCCAAAGCACCCTATGGCTCCAGGTGGAGATTCTGTGTTCCGAAACCCAGCCGTAAAAGTCATCCGGTTGATTTGCGAGCCGGTTCTTGCCGAGCAGATAGTAATTTTCGCCATCAACCCTTAGCTTTTTATAAATATAGAAAAACCGGAATATGCCTTTATGAATAAAACTGTCCCGGGTTCTTGTATATGGATTATGATATACTCTAATCTGCAGGTCGCGAGTGCTTTGCCCCAAAACCAAAATAATCATTGCTTTTATGTCGATTTTTTCGATTGAATCCACAACGCTTCTCTTATTCAACAACAGATTATCCCAATCGATCCATCCGGGTTCGCCAATCATTTTATTGTTATTATTAACTTTGGTAACCCTGATTAGTTCTTTGGAATAATCGATATCCATGACGCCCAGCTTTTCACCAAACTCAAGCTTATCCGCAATGGTTTCAAGGTTTTCCCTTTTGTACATTTTGTTTCCTGAGCGATCTGAATATACGATCCATGGGGTATCGAACAACGTTTCGTCCTGGGGCGACGGAGGTAAGTCAAATGAATATGGTTCCAAATATTTTGCCGGCATATTTTTAAATGCACCCTGCTCCTGTCCAAAGACCTTCATTGTAAGCAAGAATACAAGTCCGGT
>CAZOSQ010000417.1:0-3467 GCA_964582245.1 uncultured Bacteroidales bacterium
ATGGCAACTAATATGCCCCCGCACAATTTGACGGAATGCATTAATGCCATTGTGGCATATATTGATAATAATGACATCGAGATTGAAGGTCTAATGGAGCATATCAAAGGGCCGGATTTCCCAACAGGTGGCATTATATATGGCATGAGTGGGATAAAGGATGCCTATGAAACGGGTAGGGGAAGAATTGTTATCAGGGCTAAATCCGAGATAGAACTTACTTCATCCGGTAGAGAGAGGATCGTGATTACCGAGATACCTTACCTAGTTAATAAGGCCGAGTTGATCAAGAAAATCGCCGACCTGATAAATGAAAAGAAATTAGAAGGAATATCATATATCAATGATGAAAGCGATAGGTCAGGAATGCGTATTGTCATTATCCTGAAAAAAGAAGCAACCGCAAATGTTGTTTTAAATAACTTGTTAAAATACAGTCAATTACAAAATTCATTTAATGTAAATAGTATTGCGCTGGTAAATGGAAGACCTAAAACTCTTAATTTAAAGCAAATTATAGAATATTTTGTTGAACATCGGCATAATGTTATTGTTCGACGGACAAAATATGAACTAGACCAGGCTGAAAAAAAGGCACATATTCTTGAGGGGCTTCTTATTGCATTGGATCATTTGGATGAAGTCATTAAGTTAATCAGGGGATCTGCAACCCCTGAAGAGGCCCGTGAGGGTTTAATGACAAATTTTGATTTGACCGAGGTTCAAGCTCGTGCTATATTGGATATGAGGTTACAGCGTCTTACCGGTTTAGAAAGAGATAAGATAAAAGCAGAATACAAGGAACTTAAAGAATTGATTGATTACTTGAACAAGGTATTGAATGAAGAACCTCTAAGAATGCAGATAATCAAGGATGAGTTACTTGAAATCAAGCAGAAATATGGCGATGGAAGGAATACCGATATTATTCCCAATGAAGAAGAATTTAACCCGGAAGATTTTTATCCTGACGAAGATGTTGTTATAACTATCTCGCACATGGGATACATCAAGCGCACCCCGCTAACAGAATTCAGGACACAAGCCAGGGGAGGCGTTGGATCTAAAGGGAGTTTAACTAGGGACGAGGATTTCCTAGAATACATGTTCCATGCAACTATGCACAATACCATGCTCTTTTTTACAGAAAAAGGACGATGTTTCTGGTTAAAAGTTTACCAAATACCTGAAGGAACAAAAATATCAAAGGGTAGGGCAATCCAAAACTTGATAAATATAGAACCAGATGATAATATCAGGGCGTTTGTAAATGTGAAAAATCTTGCTGACCAAGAATTTATACAATCCCATTACATGGTCTTGTGTACTAAAAAGGGGATTATTAAAAAAACATTGTTGGAAGCTTATTCAAGGCCAAGACAAAATGGCATAAACGCTATTAATGTCAGGGAAGGAGACCAACTTATCGAGGCCAAGCTTACCAATGGTAAAAATGAAATAATTTTGGCAGTTAAATCAGGGAAAGCTTTAAGGTTCAACGAGAAAAAGGTTCGTCCTATAGGAAGAACGGCATCTGGTGTTCGGGGCATTACTATCGAGGAAAATGACGAAGTGATTGGTATGATTTGCGTGGATAACCTGGAAATGGATATCCTGGTTGTTTCAGAAAATGGATATGGAAAACGTTCTAAATTAGAAGATTACAGGATAACCAACCGGGGTGGAAAAGGTGTTAAAACAATCAATATAACAGGAAAAACAGGATGTTTAATTGCCATCAAGGGGGTTACAGATCAAGATGACTTGATGATTATCAATAAATCAGGAATAGCGATTCGTCTGCGTATTAATGACCTCAGGGTAATGGGACGGGCAACTCAAGGGGTTAAATTAATTAACCTTAGAAATGGAGATAAAATAGCTGCCGTTTCACAGGTTGTGTCAAAAGTAGAGGTGCTGGATGAAAATGAAGGAGAAGTGCCTGATATCAACCTACCAGGAATTGAAGAGGAAGAATAATATTGTTAACTCATGTAATACCTGGATTTTCTAGCATGATTTTATGAACATGAAAAATTAAACCGCTAAATTCTCGTTTATACAAAAAGAATTGGCGGTTTATTTTATAACCTGGCTGAAAGTATATATTTAGAAGTATTTTTAATTGGTGCAGTTTCATCATAATAAAATTAATTTTCAATGGTATGATGGAACATCCATGTTAATGATTTTTTTATAAATGTGTTTGTGTTTTGTAAACATGGATGTTTCATAGAAAATAATATCTTTTGAACTTTTATATAATAATAAAAATTATATTTTTGTGGTAAATAGAGAAAACTTAATATTATAATAACTAATCAAGTAAAACAAAGACCATGAAGAAATTATTCATTTATCCATTATTATTCATATTTACTTTACCTGTTTTTACTGGATTCTCCCAGTCAACAGATGTGAGTACTGATTTCTTGGATTATAACTTGCTTGAAAAGCGTATGGAAAAAAGCAACAGTAATATTCAAGATGAAAAAAAAGGAAGTAGATCATCTACTTGGTACAAAAGAGGGTTATTGTTCCAGGATATTGCCGACGTGGATATAGAAATGCTTCAAATAGGTATGGAACCATCTTATGTACAAATATTAATTGGTAGTCCCAAGGAAAAAGTACAGAAAGAAGATGGGGTAGAGGTACATAAGTACGAAAGGATTAATTTGCATTACAAGGGTGGTGTTCTTAATGTTTGGGAAAAAACAAAAACATTGCATGAAAAACCTTTACATGAAGCTATGTCATCATTTAAAAAGGCCATCGAATTAGACGAAAAAGGAAAAATGAAGTCTAAGTTAGATGATGAATTGGAAAGATTGAAAAAACAATTTTACAGTGTGGGTTTTAATTATTTTAATATGCAACAATATGACGAAGCATTTAATCATTTTCAAAAAGCCGTTGAAACTATAGAAATGGTTGCATATGAAGGAAATAAAGTTGACACTTTACTTTATTTTCATACTGGATTGGCTGCAAATTTAGCTGAAAATTTAGAAGGGGCAGCCAAATATTACCAGAAGGCACTTGATGCCGGTTATTTAGGAGAGGGTACTTCAAAAGGAGAAATTATTTTTTACCTTACAGATGCTTATTTTTCCTTAAATGATACTGCCAATGCAATTGAAACTTTAAAAACAGGCATGAAAAAAATGCCTGATAATAATAACATCATGTTAACTTTAATTGATACATATATTAAGACCGATCAATCTAAACAAGCACTTGAATATATTGATATTGCGAAGGAAAAAGATCCAACCAATGCTACGTTATATTTTGCAGAAGGAGCTTTATTTGAAGAACTTGGAGAAAAAGATAAGGCCATTAACTCTTATAAGAAAGCCTTGGAATTTGACCCAGACAATGCAAATGTCAATTATAATTTAGGAGTAATGTATTATAATCAAGGTGTTATAATATTCAATGAAGCTGCAGATATCAAGGATAAT
>CAZOSQ010000418.1:0-3465 GCA_964582245.1 uncultured Bacteroidales bacterium
TGCGATCTTCAACTTCTCCATATGGCAGAAATATTAAGGATACCGGTTTTCCCTTGAAAGTCACCGAACTGGTCGCTCAACTACCCGGTACTTATTATGTGACAAGACAGGCAGTGCATTCGGCTGCTTATGCCAGGAAAACTAAAAAAGCAATAAGAAAAGCCTTTGAAAACCAGGCATTAGATAAAGGCATATCTTTGGTAGAAATTGTTTCCAATTGTAACTCAAACTGGAAAATGTCACCGGTGGAATCCAATAAATGGTTGGAAGAAAATATGTTGCCATATTTTCCCCTGGGAGATATTAAAGTAGAAGGTAAATTGGTTTAATTTTTTAAACCTCCTTTATTTCCTGTTTAATTAAAGAAGATATAATGACTGAAGAAATAATTATAGCTGGATTTGGTGGACAAGGTGTTCTATCCATGGGGAAAATATTGGCATATTCGGCATTGATGCAAGATATGGAAGTTAGTTGGTATCCTTCATATGGACCTGAAATGAGAGGTGGAACTGCCAATGTTACTGTTATCCTGGGAGATGAAGTCATTAGTTCTCCAATTTTACACACCTATGACACTGCTATTTTAATGAATCAGCAATCCCTTGATAAGTTTGAATCAACCATAAAACCCGGTGGTCTTTTGTTGTTTGATGAAAATGGTATAACATCACCTCCCGGTAGAAAAGATATAAAAATTTTTTCCTTGAATGCGGCAAAATTAGCTCTCCAACTTTCATCGCCCAAATCCTATAATATGATCGTACTGGGAGCTTACCTGAAAATAAATCCTATCGTGGAACTGGAACATGTATACGAAGGAATCAAGGAATCTATCCCAAAACGGCATCATCATTTGTTAAAAGTAAACCAAGATGCGGTTCTCAAGGGAATGGAAATGGTCAGGGAAGTTTCTCTTATTGAAAAGAGTACTTGACAGTGATAGGAGGGACTTACGATTAAAAATCCTCGTGTCCAGGAAAACCAAAAAAAACAATTATCTCACGGTTTAAATTTATAGCCAATTAACAATGAAATTAAGAAATTATCTTTTCCTAAGAATTCATAACTTCCTGCTGGATTGGAGTATTTTTAACTTTCAATTCAATGGATTCACCTGTTAATGCAGAAAGAAATTCATTGACATATTCCCAGGCCCTTCTTTTTGTATATTCAATCCCCCTTCGTGAATTGCTTTCATAAGATCTGGTCCATTCTTCTTCTATTTTGTTGGCAAGATCAATCGGGTTGTTTTTTTCAAAAAGTATACAATGATGATCTTTTTGTTCCTGGTGGATCGGTAAATCTGAAATAATGATTCTTTTATCCAATGTTTTAGCCTCTTCTACGGCTATTCCCCATCCTTCAAACAAGGAAGGTTGCATGAGCATTTTTGCTTGTTGCATGATAACAACCTGTTCTTCCCTGGAAACAAATCCCAGGATATCAATATAATCATGTAAAGAATGATCATCCAAGTATTTCATTAAATAATTAAAGTGTTTCCTGTTCCTATAATCATCTTTATTCCCGGTGCAAATTAGGTGAATTTTTTTCTTCCTATTGTTCACTATTTCATGTATTGCTTTAAAAGCCACGATATGATTTTTATGAGCCCAGAATTGGTTTGGAATGTAAATATATTCCTTGTTCAATTTATATTTGTCTATCGTTTCCTTTTTTATTTTCGTTGTTACCGGGGAGATTTCCATTTCTAAAGAAGAAACAAATCTTAATACATGAACTCCCCCGGTATATCGTGGAAATAAATTTTTGAAATCATTTTTAGCATCTTGGCTGCTGAGCATTAAAATTTTATGGTTTTTAGCAATGTAACGGTATGTTTTATCCCTGTACTCTATTTGATCGCGGGAAAAGAATTTTGGAAGGTGAACATGCTGAAAGTCAGGTATCCAGTAAATTGATTTCTGGTTTAATCCCCAAAAGGGACCCTTTACAGGGTAAACATAATCAATATTATATTTTTGAACGGCCATTAATAGAGATAAATCTAATCTTTTTGCCCAAAAAACCCTGTTGAATTTGCTTAAAATCGTGTTTTTGGGATATGAAATTAACTTCACGAATGGATATTGATTAAATTTTTTAAACATTTCAGAATGTTCCTCGTGAACAAGTATATAAATGTTGAGATGTTCTTTAGTGCGTTCATGTTGTAACAACATGTAAATAATTATCTTAATATAATGAAGACCAGCGATCCATTGTTTTCCACCCATCGCGTAAAATAAAATATTCTTTTTCTTCATTGAAATCCTCCCTCTCTAATTTCTAATTGATTTACTTTATTAACAACAGGTTGAAAATATATTTTGTTTTAAGGTATTTTCCTTTACAAAATAGAAAAGGGGGGATCCTTGGAATATAAACAATAATAAAAGATTACGGTTAGAAATAAATAATTTTCCCGTATTTATCCAGCCATTGATAATAATTAAATTTGTACTTGAATGAAGTAAAAACTTTTCAATCCTTATTTTTTGTTAAGATGGAACAAATGCACTAAACTATTATCTGTATCTGCCATGATTTTTATGAAACATCCATGTATTTCATACACAAACACGAATGAACCGAACCGCATGGGCGGTGAGCTCACCGAAGGTAATATAATTTCGTAACATGGATGTTCCATCCGACCATTAAAAATAAATTTTGTACGGATGAAAAAGATTTAGAAACTGATTTTTTATAAAAAGGCGAAGGTGATGACAGTAAAATACTATTTTTGCATTCAAGTATTCGATTAAATGAACGCGGGGAAAAAAAATGAAAAATGTTTGAAAATCTACTTAACTCTCCTCTTTTTCATGGCGTAGAAGGAGCAGAAATTACAGCTTTACTAGGAAAATTATTTTACCAGGTGAAAAAATATGAAAAAAACGAGATGTTGGTCTTGGCCGGTGATGAATGTTATAATCTTTTGATCATTTTAAAAGGAAGTGTCAAGGGAGAAATGATAGATTTTTCCGGTAAAACAATCAAAATAGAAGATATTGCAGCCCCGAGACCCCTGGCTCCTGCATTTCTCTTCGGGAAGAACAACCATTACCCGGTTAACATAGTGGCAAACGAGCTTGTTGAAGTCCTAGTTTTACCCAGGGATTCTGTTTTAAAGTTAATGCAGTCAAACACAATTTTTTTAAAAAATTACTTAAACGTGATTTCCAGCCGGGCGCAATTTCTTTCTAAAAAAATTAAGTTTTTGTCATTTAATACCATTAAAGAAAAAATTGCTTTTTTCTTATTGCAGGCAAAACAAGATACCGATGACTTGGTGCATCTCACCCAAACTCAACAAGAACTCGCTGATCTTTTTGGAGTTACACGTCCATCATTGGCAAGGGGAATGTCCGAATTGGAAAAAGAAGGGGTAATCGAGGTGAACCGGAAAGAAGTGACCATCAAGAATAAAATAGCATTGAATAATTATATTCGACAGGT
>CAZOSQ010000419.1:0-3461 GCA_964582245.1 uncultured Bacteroidales bacterium
TGCCTAATACCTCTATAGCAACCAATGTCCATTAACCTCTTGATGTTTAATTGAACTATCGAACGAAGTTCACCCTCAACTTTCAATTGGTCATTAATGATGGATCGGATGTCATTTATTTGGGTATCGGTCCATTCTTTTACTTTTAAATTCCTATCTACTCCGGCTTTATCCAGAATTTGTTGGGCAGTGCTTTTTCCTATCCCGAAGATATAAGTTAATCCAATCTCACCCCGTTTATTTTTAGGTAAATCTACACCTACTATTCGTGCCATAATATAATTAATTTAAATTTTATCCTTGTCTTTGCTTGAACTTCGGATTCTTTTTGTTAATCACGTATAATTTACCCTTCCTCCTGACTATTTTACAGTCAGCACTACGTTTTTTTACTGAAGCTCTTACTTTCATTGCAATATTTTTTTTTATCTTTTAATTTTATTATTTGTACCTGTAAGTAATCCTTCCCTTGGTCAAGTCGTATGGTGACATTTCTACTTTAACCTTATCACCAGGTAAAATTTTTATATAATGCATCCGCATTTTTCCTGAAATATGAGCAGTTATCACGTGGCCATTTTCCAATTCTACTCTAAACATTGCATTTGACAATGCTTCAGTTATTGTACCATCTTGTTCTATTGACGGTTGTTTAGCCATAAATTCTCCTACTTTTTATTAATTACTTCTTCAATATATTCAAAGGTCGATAAAATAATTGGTTGTCCTTTGTCAATTGCCACGGCATGTTCATAATGAGCCGATACCGCTTTGTCGACAGTCCTGATTGTCCAACCATCTTTTTCTGTTAATATATGACGTTTTCTCATATTGATCATTGGTTCAATGCAAATAACCATTCCTTTTTTCAGAAGACTTCCTCGCCCATTCTTGCCGAAATTGGGAACCTCTGGTGCTTCATGCATATTTTTGCCAATTCCATGGCCAACCAACTCCCTAACAACCGAATATCCTGCTTCCTCAGCATGTTGTTGAATAGCTTGGCTGATGTCTCCAACTCTATTGCCTTCCACGGCATTCTCGATTCCTTTATATAAAGCCTCCTTGGTTGTTTTAAGTAGACTTTTTACCTCATCAGTTACTTCACCTATTTCGAAAGTATAGGCTGAATCACCATAAAAACCGTTGAGAATTACACCACAATCGATTGAAATGATATCTCCTTCTTTAAGTTCATATTTTGAAGGAATACCATGAACAACTTGTTCATTGACAGAGGTGCATAATGTTTTTGGAAAACCTTTGTATCCTAAAAATCCAGGTATCCCGCCATTATCCCTGATAAATTGTTCTGCTATTTTATCTAATTGTAGCGTGGATATACCAGCTTGAACATGTTTAGCTACCTCTGCAAGAGTTTTTGAAACAAGCAAACTGCTTTGCTTCATCAATTCAATCTCATCGCTTTTTTTCAATAATATCATCAAAGAACTATTTCTTACATAGCAGCAGATCCACCAGCTCTTCCTTTTATGCGCCCGGATTTCATTAATCCATCGTAATGGCGCATCAGAAGATGGCTTTCTATTTGCTGCAATGTATCTAAAACAACACCAACTAAAATCAACAATGATGTACCCCCGTAAAATTGAGCCATTTGCATATTTACACCGGCAAGCATTGCAAATGCAGGCATAATAGCAATAATCGCAAGGAATATTGACCCAGGCAATGTTATTTTTGACATGATAGAATCTAAAAATTCAGCAGTTTTTTTACCCGGTTTAACTCCAGGGATAAATCCGCCATTTCTTTTCATATCTTCTGCCATTTGCATCGGGTTGATTTGAATGGCAGTATAAAAATAAGTAAAAATTATGATCATTAAGGCAAATACCAAATTATACCAGAAACCAGTAAAATTCGAAAATGCAGCGACAAAACCACTCATATTTTCACCCCCGAAACTAGCGAAAGAAATGGGCAAAAACATTAAAGCTTGTGCGAAAATTATGGGCATAACTCCTGCTGCATTGACTTTTAATGGTATATATTGTCTTACCCCACCATATTGCTTATTTCCCACGATCCTTTTAGCATATTGCACGGGAATTCTTCTTGTACCTTGCACCAGTAAAATTGATACCACGAAAACAAGAAATAAAAAGATAATCTCTACAAGCATTGCAATTAATCCAGCTCCTGTAGGTGAAATTTTTTGCGTAAATTCAGCAAACAAGGCAAATGGTAATTGTGCAATAATCCCAATCATGATGATTAATGAAATACCATTTCCTATTCCCCTGTCAGTAATTCTTTCCCCGAGCCACATGATAAACATGGTTCCCGCTGTAAGAATGATCAAGGAGGATATATTGAAATAAAAAGAATCTAAAAATATAGCAGCACCACTGGTGGCATTAAGATTCGCAAGATAACTTGGCCCTTGCACAAGCAAAATAACCAAGGTTAAATATCTTGTTATCTGGTTTATTTTTCTTCTTCCACTTTCGCCTTCCCTTTGTAATCTCTGGAAGTAAGGAATTGCAATACCTAATAACTGGACAACGATTGAAGCAGAAATGTAGGGCATGATACCTAGCGCAAAAATAGATGCCCTAGCAAAGGCTCCTCCCGTAAACATATTAAGAAGGTCTAATATACCTCCTCCAGATGTTTGCTCTTGTAATGCTTCTAGCATTTTTGGATCAATACCGGGAAGAACCAGGAATGTACCTAAGCGATAAATAACGATAATACCAAGTGTATAAAGAATTCTTTGCCTGAGTTCTTCAATCTTGATTATATTCTTTATTTTTTCAATAAATGCTTTCATCAATTATATTATTTCTGTGGTTCCTTCTTTGGCTTCTATAGCTTCTTTGGCTGATTTAGAAAAGGCATGTGCTACCACGTCCAATTTTTTTGTGATTTCACCCTGTCCAAGTATTTTAACAAGGTCATTTTTAGATACTAAACCAGCTTCAAATAATGTTTCGAAAGTAATTTTATCCAAACTTTTCTTATCAGCCAAAGCTTGAATAGAACCAAGATTAATGCCTTTATACTCTTTCCTATTAATATTCGTGAAACCGAATTTAGGAACTCTTCTTTGCAAGGGCATTTGGCCTCCTTCAAATCCAATCCGGATAGAATAACCTGACCTTGATTTGGCACCTTTATGTCCCCTGGTTGAAGTTCCTCCACGTCCAGATCCTTGACCTCGTCCTATTCGTTTACCCTTTTTTGTTGATCCTTCAGCAGGTTGTAAGTTACTTAGATCCATTTTTTAAAACAATTATATTGTTAAATATTATTTTTCCTCAACATTTACTAAATGCTTTACTTTATTTACCATCCCTAAAATTTGTGGAGTAGCTTCAATTTCTACAGTACTTTGCAATTTACGAAGCCCTAGTGCTTCCAACGTTCTTTTTTGCGTTTTGGTACTTTTGATTTTACTTTTCTCAACAGTTTCTTTTGATTCTGTTCTTTTCTGA
>CAZOSQ010000420.1:0-3460 GCA_964582245.1 uncultured Bacteroidales bacterium
CCGGAAATAAAATTGTTTCAAAATGCACTTGTTTTCTCCACGGTTAAAGTTAGAGATTGTATGATACCTCGAACAGATATTGTTGCTTTTGAAGTAAATAGTGACATTAAGGAACTTAAGGAAAAATTCGTGGAAAGTGGACTGTCAAAAATTCTAATTTATGAAGAGAATATTGATCGTATTATTGGTTATGTTAGCTCAAAAGATTTCTTTAAAAATCCAAAAAACATACTTTCCATGTTGATGGAGGTATCCATTGTCCCCGAAACCATGCCGGCCAATAAATTATTAAGAAAATTCATACAGGAACATAAAAGTATCTCCGTGGTGGTAGATGAATTTGGTGGAACATCGGGAATGTTAACCATCGAAGATATTATTGAAGAAATTTTTGGGGAAATACAAGATGAACATGACCTCGTGGAATTTATAGATAAAAAATTAAATGAAAATGAATATATTTTATCAGGACGGCTCGAGATTGATCATATTAACGAAAAATATAATATTAATATACCGGAATCCGAAGAGTATGAAACTATGGCAGGTTTTATTTTCTATAATTCCGATAGCATTCCAAAAGTAAATGAAATAATTATCATCGATAATTTTGAATTCAGGATACTAAAAATGGAAAATACACGTCTAGAATTGGTTCGACTAAAAATATTACGCTAGTATTATCGTTATTATACGATAAATTTTTTCAAAAATAATAAACCAAGTACGGTAGAATGTTTATATTCGTATTCTCAAAAATAATTATAATTAATATTAACAAATAAATTAAATAAATTTCTGTAATATGGCGATGTTACAAAATATTAGGAATAAGGCTGGTTTGCTCGTGGCAATTATCATTGGTCTTGCACTGTTGGCCTTTGTCTTAGGTGATTTTCTGAATTTAGGATTTACAGCCTTTGGCACAAACCAAAACGAATTGGCCCAGATTAACGGGAAAACGGTAAGTTGGGAAGATTACAATAAGATAGTAGATAAACGTAGTGAACTCTTTCGTGCAGAAACCCCAGAACAATTGGATAATATCAAGGAGCAAATTTGGCAAGAAATTATTCAAACCATCATCTTGGAAGACGAATATAAAGATCTAGGTTTAAGGGTCTCTGATGAAGAATTTGAAGAAATGAGCACGGGTAGAGATCTTCATCCCCTTGTTCGGCAGTATTTCGGTGATCCTCAAACAGGACAAGTAGATCGTGCAAGATTACTTCAAGTAATTAATGGTATGGACGAAAATCCAGAGTTCAAAAAATTCTGGACTTATCTTACCAATGAAATGATCAGGCAACGCTTATTTGATAAATATAACTCTCTTATATCAAGTGGATTGTACGCTACAAGCCTAGAGGCCGAAATGGAACAAAAAGAAAATGAAACAACAGCGAGTTTTAATTACGTTGTTGAACGTTTTTCCAGTATTCCTGACAGTGCTATTAAAATTTCTGAATCGGATCTAAAGAGTTATTATAAAAAGCATAGCGGTCAATTCAAACAAAAGGAATCTAGGGATATCGAATACGTGATTTTCAATATTCTTCCCTCGAAAGAAGATGACAAACAAGTTGCCAAAGCTATAGAAGACTTGAAAGATGAATTTGTACAAGCAGATTCGGCGAAGGCTGCCCGCATCGTGAATTTTGCTTCTAATTCCGGAAATAGATTTGACCCTACTTATTATAAAAAGGAAGAACTTTCAGATGTAATAAAAGAATTTGCCTTTAGTGCACAAGAAGGTGAAGTTTTTGGTCCATATTTCGAAAATAATGCATATAAATTATCAAAAGTTAATGATATAAAGAACCTGCCTGATTCAGTCTGGACAAGACACATTTTAATTAACCCGACAGAACAAACCCAGGAGTCTGTCAATAGGGCATTGGAACTAGCAGATAGCTTATTTGAAGTAGCCAAAGAGGGAGCTGATTTTGCAAAGCTGGCTCGTGAAAATTCAATGGATCCCGAATCAGCAAGCAAAGGTGGGGACCTGGGATGGTTCACCAAAGGTATGTATGAAAATCCTGCTTTCGAGAATGCTGCATTACATGCTGACAAGGGTGAAATTATTAAGGTAGTAAGTCCTTCTGGTATTCATATCATTGAAGTACTGGAAAGAGGAACTCTCAACAAGCACGTACAAATGGCAAACGTGGTTAAAGAAGTTACTCCCAGTAGGGAAACTCGCAACAAAATTTACCGTGAAGCCATTGACTTTGCAACTAGTAATCGGACTATCGCAGCCTTCCGCAATACAGCCGATAAAAATCCAACCATAGAATTAAGGACAGCAAACCATTTAACCAAATCATCTCGTTACATTCCAGGAATTGATGATCCTAAACCTATATTGGCCTGGGCTTTTGCAGCGGAAAAAAATGATGTTAATAACGAAGTGATAAACATCAAAGAAAAGATGTTTGTTATACCTGCAGTAACCGAAGTACGTGAAGAAGGTATCGCCCCACTGGAACAGGTTAAAACTCAAATTGAATTTATCGTGAAGAAAGAAAAGAAAGCGGAAAAGATCATGGAAAAAATGCAAAATATCCAAGCTTCCGACCTCAACAACTTTTCTGAAGCACTTAATTCACCCGTGGAAGAAGCTACAAACATTACATTCGCCCAATCAAACATAGGTATTGGCAATGAACCGCAAGTTATAGCACATGCTCTATATGAACCATTGAACAAGGTGACCAAACCCATAAAGGGAGAAAATGGGGTGTTTGTTATCAAGGTTTTAAATCGTAATGAAACAGAAGGCAAGCAAGAAATTGCACAAGTAAGAAGCCAATTACAAACCAATTATAAATCTAGATCTTGGAATGCTTTCCAGGTTCTAAAAGACCAAGCAGATATAGAAGATAACAGGCTTAATACATACAGATTCATGAACTAATAATATGTATTAATCGTGTACAAAACTGCTTTTGATAAAGTATCACAGGTATTTATTCATGATTTTTCAAAAAGAATAGTCTGAAAAAATAAAAAAGAGGCCAGTTGGCCTCTTTTTTATTAATAACCAGCCATTCATCTTCATATTACATTAAATTATTTACTTTTCAAAAAACATATATAATTCTCCTAAACTCCATGATGAAGGGAATTGTTAAAAAAAAACACTAATTTCGCAATGGTTTCTATTTATTATTTGTTTCCAATTATTAAAATTGTATAGAAAAATAACCCGGGATAAAAAGGCTTAAAAATTAATTAAATTGTTTAAGCTGTTGTATTACACCCATAGTTAGTTTATTCTTTAAAAGGAGTTTGTTTATTTTGGATGTTTTAACTGACATAGTCATTATTTTTGCCTTATCTACTGCAGTAAACCTGATTTTTACAAAAATCAAGGTTCCTACTATAATTGGATATTTATTCACTGGAATTATAGCCGGTCCTCATTTATTTTCTTTGATAGATTCTCCACAGGATATAG
>CAZOSQ010000421.1:0-3460 GCA_964582245.1 uncultured Bacteroidales bacterium
GGGTTAGCCATAGCTTCCTACGAGTGGATGGCAGCCTTGGCATTATTGATCGTTGGTAAATTTTTTCTCCCGGTTTTTATAGAGAAGAAGTTGTATACCATCCCTGAATTCGTAGAACAAAGGTTCAGTACTAATCTTAAATCTATCCTGGCTGTTTTTTGGATTGCCTTGTTTATTTTTGTTAACCTAACTTCAGTATTGTACCTTGGTGCTAAATCGCTTGATACTATTCTTGGAACAGGTGATGGTTCGATATTAATGACCAGTATATTCGGTTTGGCTATTTTCGCGGCGGCGTATTCCCTTTGGGGGGGGTTGTCTTCCGTGGCATGGACAGATGTTGTGCAGGTAGTTTTGTTGATCATGGGTGGTTTTATTACCATGTTTATAGCCATTGGAAAAGTTTCCCCGGATGGAGGAATTATATCAGGTTTCCAGCACCTTTATGAAGTTGTCCCGGAAAAATTTTCCATGATTTTATCAAAGGGTGAAATTATTACCCCTAATGGAAAAGATGCTTGGTGGGATTTACCAAGTCTTTCCGTGATAATAGGAGGTATTTGGGTGGCTAATTTGTATTACTGGGGGTTTAACCAGTATATCATCCAGAGAACACTGGCAGCCAAAAGTTTAAAAGAATCCCAACGCGGTATTGTATTTGCAGCTTTTTTAAAGCTTCTAATTCCATTGATTGTTGTAATTCCCGGTATTGTTGCTTATGTTTTAAATGCCACCCCGGAAGGAAACTTAACTGCACAATCTGTTGATCCTGCATTCGTGGGTAAAGATGGATTAATTGTAAATGATAATGCTGCGCCCTGGTTAATTAGTCAATTTATTCCCACGGGTTTAAAAGGATTGGTAATAGCTGCACTTGCCGCAGCCATTGTTTCATCACTGGCTTCAATGTTAAATTCTACTTCCACTATTTTTACCATGGATATTTATCGTCCTTACATTCAAAAGAATGTTAGTGAAAAGGGCATGGTCAACGTAGGAAGAATTTCTGCAACGGTTGCATTGATTATTGCCGTATTTCTCGCGCCTCAATTGAGAAATCTAGGACAGGTGTTCCAATATATCCAAGAGTATACAGGTGTTGTTAGTCCAGGTATTTTAGCTGTTTTTTTAATGGGTTTATTTTATAAAAAAGCAACCAACAAGGGAGCTGTATGGGGAATTATACTTTCTATCCCGGTGGCCATGTATTTCAAAGTCGAACCAAATAATTGGGTCGAAGGTACTGCCATTGAAAATTTATTTGTCACTATTCCTTTCATGAACCAAATGTTAATTACGTGTTTGGCTACACTTCTTATTATTGCCATTGTAAGTTATTTTGATAATAATGGAAAAGATGACCCGAGAGGAATAATAATAACGAAAAAAACTTATTCAACCGGCCCCGCTTTTAATATTGGAGCTTTTGCCGTCATTGTAATTCTTGTATTTTTATACGCTTTCTTCTGGTAGATGAAAAAAATACATATATAAATTGGGGGATTATTCCCCCTTTTTTATTTGCAGATTTCCAGGGGACATAATCCTCTAATAAAACCTTCATTTAATCTCCAATATCAGAAAATAAGCTAATTTAAAACAATCGCCTGTATTTTACTGTTCTCAAAATTAAACGTCATTCATAAAATATGGCTAGGTAAAACTCCATATTATTTAAGTTTTACTCTCCTGTTTATTCAGAAAGATGTTTCTGTTTTTAATCATAAATAGATACAAAAGTTTATAAACATGAAAAAATTTTGGAAAATCCTGTTAATAGTCATCTCGGTTCTTGTAATCATAAGGATTATTCTTCCTTATGTGATTAAATGGCAAGCTAATAAAGCTATAAATAAATCAGAAAGTTTTGCAGGTTCTATAGAAGATGTGGATTTATTCTTGATAAGAGGTTATTACACCATAGAAGAAGTGTACTTGATACAAATAAAAGAAGAAACCGAGGATACTATTACACCCTTCTTGAAAATAGATACCATTAATATTTCAATACAATGGGATCCTTTATTCAAAGGTAAAGTGGTGGGAAAGCTTGAATTGATAAACCCGGTCATAAATTACGTGGTAATCAGGGAAAAGAAACCTGAGAAAGAAGTGGATATAGTACAGGTAATAAAGGATATTATACCTTTCCGGATCAATGAATTGAATTTAAAAAATGCGAATATCTCTTATTATGATTTTACCATTGATCCTGATTTGAATGCTTCATTATCAAACTTTGACCTTACCGCACGAAATTTATCCAATATAGAGAATCCTACAGATACTTTACCCGCTAGTTTGGTTGCTAATGGTACCACCATTGGGAACGGTATTATTAGTTTAAGTGCTGAAATGAACCTGTTGGAAAAAAAAATACCCGATATGGATTTAAACTTAGCCCTCCAGGATGTCCAGCTAAGCGTTTTGAATGATTTCGCAAGATCATATGGGAATTTTGATTTTGAAAAAGGTACTTTTTCTTTTTTTACAGAATTTGTAATTGAAAATAGTCAAATAGAAGGATATATAAAACCTGTTTTTGAAGATGTAGAAATACTTGAGAATGAAAAGGAGGATTTTGCAGGTAAAATATGGGAGGCTGTTTTAGGTGGTATAGTTAATCTCTTTAGCAATCCAAAAAAAGATCGTCTTGCCACGCAAGTGCCAGTAGAGCAAAATCTTGAAGATATAGATGTGGGAATAATAACGGGCATATGGAACCTCCTTAAAAATGCATTTGTAGAGGCTTTGAATAAAGAACTTAATTATTCATTAGAGTACCCGGTTGAAAACGAAAGTAACAATTAATAGAGACTATATCCATGTTGTTGTTTTTTATTTAAATAAGTTTTATGACTAAAATATCAGAAAGAATAGGGAGAACAGGAGGGAAAAGATTTGTAATAAGTGATGTGCATGGTTGTTTTCATACTTTTCTAGCCTTGCTAGAAAAAATTAAACTTGAAAAAAAAGATCAGCTATTTCTTTTGGGAGATTATATTGATAGGGGGCCATCCTCAATAGAGGTGTTAGATCATATTATGTTTTTGCAGGAAGAAGGTTATCATATATATCCCATAAGAGGAAATCACGAGCAAATGCTTTTGGATCTTTATCATGAAAACAGGGTGCTGTTTTATAATCATATAGAAGAAAATGATCTAGATGGGCTTTTAACAGATCACCACATGAAAAGGAAATATTTTCACTTTTTTGATTCCTTGGTTTATTTTTATGAACTCGACCATTTTTTTATTGTACATGCTGGTTTTGATTTTGATTCTCCTAGTCCTTATGAAAACACTGATCAAATGTTGTGGATAAGAAATTTCAAGACAAATAAGCAACTGCAAAATTCTAAACATATTATTCATGGTCACAATCCTACCGAAATTGAAAAAATTGAAGGGGCTGTTCGTTATAAGCAGTTAGATATACCCTTGGATAATGGGGTTGT
>CAZOSQ010000422.1:0-3459 GCA_964582245.1 uncultured Bacteroidales bacterium
TCCTTTATATCAAGCAAATATAATAAAAAAAGGTATATATCGGGATAACCATTAAGTTTTTTTTGAAGATAAAATATAATTAACCAAGCCCTTTTATAATTAATAATGATAAAGGTTATGAATAACAAACATTAATAAAAAATCGTTAAATTTGTATTAAATAAACCGGGTTGACATATTTTCCCTATTTTAAGTCTTGGTTACTTTATCATCGCTTATATATTAAAAGGAATAAAAACACACCAGGTTTTAATAATTTGAGATCAATAGACAAAGGAGGCCGTAATAAAAATTAGTAGTCGAAGAGAGGAAAAAAATGAGTGTTTTAACCAAAATAGATGAAATAGAAATCCAAAGACAATTCGAGGATCTTCTTTTGTATTGCACCAGGCAAATATCTGATGAAGAAAGAGATATGATATATAAAGCCTTTGAGGTGGCCCGGGATGCTCATAAACACACAGCAAGAAAATCAGGAGAACCTTATATCCTTCATCCTATATCGGTAGCAAAGATAGTGGCACACGAGATTGGGCTGGGTCCCAAATCCATTGCATGTGCCCTGCTGCATGACGTAGTGGAAGATACTGACTATACAATCGATGATATTCAGAACATATTTGGAGAAAAAATAGCCTCTATCATTGACGGGTTAACAAAAATTTCCGGTGTTTTTGACAATGGTTCTTCCCTCCAGGCAGAAAATTTTAGGAAAATGCTCCTCACCTTGTCTGATGATGCACGGGTAATTTTTATAAAAATTGCAGACAGGTTACATAACATGAGAACCTTGGTTTCCATGCCCCATAACAAGCAAATAAAAATTGCTGCAGAAACCATTTACCTTTATGCTCCACTTGCGCATAGGCTTGGATTGTATAACATAAAGATAGAATTAGAAGATTTAAGTTTAAAGTTTAGGTTCCCCAACATCTATAATGAAATAGCCTTGAAAATAAATGAAAATGAGAAAAAAAGAATTCATTTCATTAACAGGTTTTCGCTTCCTATTATAGAAAAACTTGAAAAAAATAATATAAAATTTGATATTTCTGGTCGTCCAAAATCCATTTATTCTATTTGGCATAAAATGCAGACGAAAAATGTTCCCTTCGAGGAAGTATATGATCTGCATGCCATAAGGATTATTTTTGACCCGGTTGAAATCATTCCCGAAAAGACGCAGTGCTGGAATATATATTCTCTTATCACGGATATTTACATGCCAAAACCAGCCCGGATAAGGGATTGGGTTAGTACCCCAAAAGCCAATGGATACGAAGCTCTTCATGTTACCGTAATGGGACCGGGGGGTAAGTGGGTAGAAGTACAAATTCGTTCAAGAAGAATGGATGAAATAGCAGAAAAAGGATATGCTGCCCATTGGAAATATAAACAAAACGATACCCAAGATTCAGAACTTGATAAATGGATCAAGAGGATAAGGGATCTCCTGGAAAATCCCCAATCAGATGCATTGGAATTCCTGGATGATTTTAAAATGAACCTTTTTGCCTCTGAAATAATGGTTTTTACACCAAAAGGACTCTTGGTTACTTTACCGGCAAGTGCCACTGTTCTTGATTTCGCCTATGAGATCCATACCGAGATAGGCAATAAAGCTATTGGGGCAAAGGTGAATTATCGGCTTGTTCCTTTAAGTTATAAGCTTAATAGCGGTGACCAGGTAGAAATTATCACATCCGATAAAAAGCGTTCACAAAATGAATGGTTAAATTACGTGGTAACGGCAAAAGCCAAAACTAGCATAAAAAATGCCATTAAAGCTGAAACCAAAAATAGGATTGAAAAAGGAAAAGCCATTCTCGAGGAAAAACTTAAATCTTTAAATCTCATGCCTAGTTCCAGGGTATTTAAAAAAATATTACCCGGTTATGAGGTGAATTCTAAAGATAAATTATATAGTAAAATAGGTAGCGGGATTATTCAATTAGATGATCTAAAAAAAATCCTCAAAAAGAATGCAAAAAGTAAATGGATCAGGTACTGGGAACTGCAATTTGGAATCAATAGCGGGAAAAAGAAAGAAGATAAAGTAAATGGCGTTGATATTGATAAAAATACCACTCTTATTTTAAAAGAGGAAGTGGATGAAGAAAATAAAAGCTATTCAATAGCCAAATGTTGTAACCCGATACCGGGAGATGATGTTGTCGGCTATACGAAGGACAATAGCATTATAATTCATAAGAAAAATTGTTTAAATGCCACAAAACTTTTGTCCAGTCAAGGTAACAGGATTGTTCCTGCAAAATGGACTACCCATAAAATTTTATCTTTTTTAGCAAGAATAAATATTCAAGGAACCGATAGGTTCGGGATCTATAACAGTATTACAACTTCCATTACCAAGGAATTAAATGTAAATATCAGGTCTATCAATATTCACAACCATGATGGGATATTTGATGGATACCTGGATTTATATGTACACAACACCCAAGATTTAAACAACCTGATCATGAGATTGATGAAACTTAAAGGAGTTGAATCTGTTAAACGGGTAGAAGTCACAGAAAATTAAATTAAACCAAATTAAAGAAAAATTGTTAATGGATTGTTAGTTTATAAATATTTAAGAATTATTAAGTTTTTATATTTATAGAAATATTTTTTTTTATACTTTTGATTTTAGCATTTAATGAGTCTAATAATGAATAACGAGAATTCAAAGGACACTGTAAAAAAAATATTTACAGAATACCTGGAGAGGAAAGGCCATAGAAAGACACCTGAAAGATACGCTATCCTGGAAGAAATTTATTCTAGGGCAGGGCATTTCGATGTGGAATCTCTTTACATATTCATGAAAAATAAAAATTACAGGGTCAGCAGGGCGACATTGTATAATACAATTGAACTTTTGTTGGAATGTGGGCTGGTAACAAGGCACCAGTTCGGGAAAAATATCGCACAATTTGAAAAAGCATTTCAATGTACACAACATGACCATTTAATTGATACCGAGTCAGGTGAAGTAATTGAATTTTGTGATCCAAGGATAAGTGAAATTATTCGTACAGCTTGTGAACTACATAATTTTGAACCCTCACACCACTCTCTGTACATTTACGGTAAACATAAAACAAAAGAAAAAAAGAATAATGAATAATTATTTAAATTAGGTGTCCCTCTTTATTATCCAAAAAACTGATTTACCTGTTACTTTCCAATCTTTTACGTCATAAAAAGAAAATCAAAAAGCTTTTCTTTATTTCTTTCTTTTTTTTTTATAAATATTTGTACCTTCGAAAACATTTTTATTTTTACAAATAAATTTACATATTGAACCTTGGCGATTATGAATCTTGTTCATAATCAGTATATTCCAATGGATTTGTTATTTAATTTAAATATCACCTGGATGCAATCGGGAATCATATTTTGATAAACAATATATTAGTATGAAGAAAGTAGATGTATTACTTGGCCTTCAAT
>CAZOSQ010000423.1:0-3445 GCA_964582245.1 uncultured Bacteroidales bacterium
TATTTAAAAAACATGCTAAATAAAAATAAACAAGCAACCGGAAAAATGTCATGTTTAACTGGGGCATGAATACTTGTATTTCTTCACGTTCGAAAGCAGACAAAAGCTCTTTTAATGGTGTTGAGGCAACAATAAAAATAAGGAAGACAATAATAAAATAAAGTATAGACCTCAATACAGTAAGAAGTCGGACAGGTGAATTGCGCAATAAACGATCAGAAAAAAAACTATCGAGAAATGTAAAGAGTATGGCTAAAAACAGTGATAAAAATAACGTGTTTAGCAAGACAGAATTGACATTAATAATGGCCAAATAATTAATAAATAACTGTTTTTCTCCTGTTAAAAAAAAGTAAAAAAGAAATGCTATATACCAAAATAAAAGATGGTAAATAAAAGCCCGGGTAAAGGAATTAAACCAAATTCGAAGTTTTTCCATTTTTTATTATTGAAAGGTGTAGATATCTCGCTAATTTATGAATTACAAGGAATAAATCCATCTTAAAAAATCAGGTATTTGATTTCTTTGAATGGAATACTTGTGTATTTTTACATCCTCACTTAAAAAAATGTTACATGCAAGGAAAACTAAAAATTCAGTCATGTTTAACAAACTGGTGGTAAAAACAATGTTAACTATCAAAACCCTTCCGCTCTTCGAGTTTGAACATTATTGGACGTAAATTTTGGCATCCCTGGTTCCTGGATTACCATTGCCATCAATAATCTTGCACGTGACCAGGTTAACCCCATTTGCGCAAGCAGGTGCAATATAAACCACCCCCGGGACCGCTACCAACTACATTACCGGAGGTAACAGGCCACTGGTATTCAAGAAGATATCCAGAAGCAACAGCCTCGAGTTCAACAGGATTGCCTACATTAATGGTATCTTGTTCAACGATCAAAGTATCGAAAATTAATTCCTGGCTAGCATTTTCGGCAAGTTCCTTTTCTTTTTGACATGAGACAACAAAAACAACTAAAAAAAATAAAAAAATGATGGTTAAGTTTTTCATCTTAAAGTTATTTTTTTTTACCAAGCATTGTTTTTTCATTATTTACTTCGTTAAAAATAGCAATGATGTATAAAGTTACTTTTTCTTCTTTTTTTTATTTTTCTTCCTTTTTTCTAATTCATTGGCTTCCTGCAAAAGAACCCTCCAATCATGCTGTTTATCTCCTGATAAATCCGTAATTTTCTCGTATTCTTCCTTGTCAATTTCCAACTTGGCAATTTTTTTGCCTAAATATTCTTCAATTTTTTCCAAGGTTTCCTTTTCTTGCTCGCTACAGAAAGAAATGGCAGTTCCTTTTCGGGTGCCCCTACCCGTTCGCCCTACCCTATGAACATAATTTTCGACCTCTTCGGGCAGATCATAATTCACCACGATTTCCACGTTTGGAATATCTATTCCCCTTGCACTTACATCGGTTGCAACAACAACCTTGGCCGAACCTTCTTTGAAAAGTTTCATCACGTTTGTTCTTTCTTTTTGGGTTTTATCCCCATGCATCACCTGGCTTTCAATTTCAACCCTAAGAAGTGCTTTATATACGCGTTCGGCACGTACTTTAGTCCGCACAAATATCAAAATCTTTTTTTCGGGGTTTTCCTTGATAATCTTTTCAAGAAAAAATCTCTTATCATCCATCTGGATAAAAGCAACGGAATGGTCAATATTCCTTGAAACAGGATCTTTGGGCGATACTTCTATCCTAACAGGTTTTTGAACCAACGAATAAACCAGGTCCTTCACGTGTTTATTTATGGTTGCCGAAAAGAAAAGAACCTGTCTTCTTCTGGGGATTTTCTTTATCAGTTGATCCATATCATGTTTAAAACCCAATTCCAGCATATGATCGGCTTCATCCAAAACAAGAATTTCAACTCCCTCTAAAGAAAGATATCCCTGGCTATTAAGATCAAATAGCCTGCCTGGTGTAGCAACAACAATATCAACCCCTTTTTGAAGTTTTTCTATTTGCGATTCCTGCTCAACTCCCCCGAATATTCCCGTGGGGGTAATGGACATTCCCCTGGATAATTGTGTGAAAACTTCATTGACTTGCATGGCAAGTTCATGGGTTGGAACCATCACGATACACCTTGGATTATTGTTTGGCTTTTTGTTCTTTCGTTCATATAAAATCTGGATGATAGGCAAAGCAAAAGCAACTGTTTTACCGGTCCCGGTTTGTGCTACAGCCAACACATCGTCCCTGTTCAAAATAGGCGAAATTGATTTATACTGGATATCGGTGGGTCGTTTGAACCCAAGAATTTCAATGTTCTTTTTTAAACCGGGAACAAAGTTGTATTGATTGAACTTCATAATTATTATTCCTGTAATTTTTTTTTACCTTATGTGTTGTTTGATTAAATATTTACTTACCCCCGGGGATTTTTAAAAGTAGGTTTTATCTCTTGGCTATTTATTTCCCAAATATAATTCTTTCTACTAATTCTTTATTCTTGTTCACGAATATGAAAAAGAAAGACATTTAAAAACTCAAATTTACAGGTTTTACTTTAAAATTCCCAACTAGTGACGCATCACATGTATTAAAGCGCATCGGATTCACCTTCAACCCGGCATAGTGGCTGAAACGTCAGGACGCTTTATCATTGACAAGACACTAGATTAACCATGTTAAATTAAGCCTAACCACAGTTATAGTTTGCAACTGCTACTTTTATCTCATTAATTGTTAGCAAGGGATACTATGGCTTAGTTAATCATTACGCCCGGAACTTCAAGTTCCAGTGCTTCGGCAGTAACATTTATGTAAAATAAATTCATTTTACAAATTACCCCCGTTTCTTAGAAGATAAATTAAAAACCTTAGAAACAGTGAAAGTAAAACCCACTCCTCCTCCCATTTGGATACCTTTAAAATATTGATAAAAGGGTATATCTACTAAAGCAGAAATATTCCACTTGTCCAGTAATACGTAATTGACCTGGGGCACCAAGAAAAAAATGTATCCACCGGAATTTTCTTGGTCTTCCCCGTTAAGTTTATCTTGTAATCTTATTTCATTCCTTACCTGGAGGATGGTCGTCCAATCTCCTTTTAAAAAAGGGAACATCAAATGCTTGGAAATAAAAAAAGAATTGAAGACCGTTGTTCCCAGTTGATAGTGATCTTCTCTTGGAAAATTAGTCTCTATCCTGTTTATGACAAAAAAACGAAGTCCCCTCAAGGAATTTTCTTTTACGAAAGATGCATTATAAACAAAACCAAATGTTCCCATGGAGGGTTGTAACTTGTAATCCAAAATAACATGGTTAATCTCTTGGTGCCCGTTACCCAGGGGGAACTTAGGACCTGCCGACATAGATAAATAAGCACGTTTAGAGGCATTAGAGAAGATGTCAAACTTGCTCAAAAGGACAAGATTGGAAAACCCTCTTCCTCTTTGGGAAAAATCTGATTTTTT
>CAZOSQ010000424.1:0-3445 GCA_964582245.1 uncultured Bacteroidales bacterium
GCTTTACTACGCAAAGAGAGAAGAAAAACCTTCAACAACGTGGTGAAACTTTACAATTTTAAGTGTTTTTTTTGAACATGCTTAAAACAACCTGTTTTATAGAAATTGATAAAGATGTCTAAAAGTCAACTTTTTCTTTATTTGAAATTAGTTTTCATGTTGGTTTAAAATAATGAATCCTTTTGAGGACAGTAGTAATATTTTAATATTCTGTTATATAACTATTAAAATAATGAAATATATTTATATTTGTTTTATAATATCTTTTTCTCATTAAATAAAATCCAAACGATATGAAAAAAATACCTATTTTATGGATGCTTGTAATCATTGGCATTTCAATTCACGCACAAAAACCACAGAAAGAAAAACTAGCCAATGGTTTTCTTAATCCAGTTTCATCTATTGATTTCACTGGCAAAGGGGTGAGTTCTGTGAATTACTTGGTTGACTGTCCAGCGACTGAGGCTGAAATTAAGGCTAATAATTATAAACTAAAAATTGAGGGAGCAAAAGAAGGAAATGATTATACGATTGTTTTCTTTATTTATAATGCAAAAATTCATGAATATATTGGGACTTCTTCCACGGGACAAATTACAAGTTACATACCCAAGGTTTCGGTAAAAGCAGAAACCCAAGCCTTTTTGCTTAATAATAAATATGAAATTATCTGGAATTTTGTTACTCGTCCAGATTTTAATTATGTTGATTATAAAGGTTCACCACAAGGGACAGAGAATCTTGCTAAAGCAGAATTAAAAAAAATCCAGCCAAGTACAAAACAAACTGTTTTAAAAAAGTATTGCAAGGAGATTTTTAAGGCTTACCAGGAAAAAATAAACACAGAACTAGGTCTTGGCATAGTGAATACATATTATTTAAGATTATTTACCTTGAAGGATAAAAAGTTCAATTACGGAGATTTCAATGAATTAACTTTGAAATTGGCAGGATCAATCCAGGAAAACGGTTCGTATAATATGGATATACTTGATGCAGTTATTGCAGAATATGAAAAATGGGTTGAAAAATACCAGCCGGGAAAAAATGGTGCAATTTGTGACAAGAATATTAACGAGATTTTTAACAATCTTGCTATTGCATACTGGCTAAAAGGTGATGCAGAAAACCTGAAAAAATATTATGATAAGTTTATGAACATGGAGGGTAACAGAACCTACGAAAGTTTTGCCAAACTGTCAATGGAACAGGCATTAAAAAACAACGAGTATAAAAAAAAGTATCCTGAACCAGTTGCCAGGCAAATTCGACCGGAAATAATTGCCCGCAATTACGAGTTAATATTTAATGGATTTTTAAGCAATTACATTTGCAATAAGGCAGGTATTGGCCACTATCAACCTATTTTACCTGAAAACTATAATATGTTGAAATCGCTAGATCGTAATTTCTACGTAAAGCATAAAGAAGCGGAAATAAAAGCAAGGGCCAGTGCCACATTTGAGATCTTCGGAAAATTGAGAACACTCGATGTTTCTGCTACTTCCGGTGAATTAAACGAAAATTTCGGTCTTGTTGTAAATTATGATGCCAATGGAAATGTAGAATCCGTCTTAGATAAAGAAAAAAACGAGGTTTTGTTCAAATTCACTTATGCCCCGAACTTGGTCTTGCAAAAAGTAACGAAACATGAAATAGGAGCTGTAATGCGCAGTATTTACGAGGTAAAAAGTTCCGACAACAATGAGTTTGTTTTTAATGTAACATATACCCTTGCCTTCAAGAAAGGTGATGATATGGATGAATATGTTCAGAAAATTAAACTTGATGAGCATAACCGTATAACAGGAATTTCCCTGCGTCCTGGTATCATATCCAAAATGTATATTACCGAATTGGTTCGTGATGAATTTGGAAGAATTTCTCAACAAGCCACCATTGTCAGGGATCTGGACGGGGGCAATGAAGATCCCCTTGGTACACTTACCATTCTTAGGGAGGATGTGGATATGCTGATGAATGCAGGGCTGATAGACGGCAATAAATTTAAGGAACAGGCATATTATACTTATATCATTCCAAGAACCAAATTAAAATAAAAAATAATAGAGTTCCATAGTTCCTCAAATAAATATTAGTAAAATCCAACAGTTTGTCGATAAGGAGGTTATACTTAAGGAACTGTGTTAAGATCAGTTGTGCATTTTTTTGCTTAGTTTTGTTTTGTATTGTTTTTTTTTCAAAACCACGGAGTTAGTAGTGTTTTCTGAAGAATACGAAGTAATATAAAGAAGGGTGAAGCTACGCAAAAAATTCATAAGCTGTTTTGATATAGTTCCTTAATTCTTTCTCGTGATTGAACGATGGCTGTTTTTCCTAAGAGTATCCCGCGGAACACACGTGGGTGTGGCAGGAACTTATCTGAAATATTTGCCTGATTCAAAAGAAAACTGTAACTAGCATATTTTGTAGGTAAATTACGCAAATGAAATAATTTAGAAAATTTATAAAAACCGAAAAAGTCTGATCAATCTTTTCCCTGGTATTTTATTAAAATAACTGTCACTTTTTACATCCGCAAGACCGCTGGAGATACAAAAAAGTTGAACTGGAAGAATATTTTACTACCTGAAAGACGAAATTTAGGGACTATTATTTTAGTAGTACCCGTTTGATGCCGGGGTATATCCATATTCATCCAATAAATTATAAATTTTTATGATTTTTTCTTTTTCATTTAATTAATAAATCATCATAAATATGCAGGTATAGGGTAATATCTTGTTGCATATTGTCCAACAAATATTTCACCACTTCGTATTCCGAGTGCAGCCCCAACTTCTTAACATTGTCCTCAATATGCATATTGTGTATATGTGGTGCTAAAAATGTATTTTCACTAAACTCTCTTAATATTTCCAAGGGATCTGAGCTTACAATAATACTCCAATTTTTGGTTTTGGTGTTTTTTATTTTTTTGATATTCTCAAAATAGATGGGAGACCATGTACATGAATGATAATGGACAGGACCAACAGCTTCGGTAATTTGGTTGATATAATTAACCGAATACTCCAAGTGTAATTCGGGGGAAACCATTGAATTGGTGTCATCAGCAATATAATAACCTTCGGGGCTGCTCCATATATGCGGAAAACAACAAGGATTTGCCCTTGTTCCCAATATACCTTGAAGTTCCTTAATATAAGAAATAATAAAGGTTGTTATTTTTTTTAATAGTATATGTACTGCTCCAGGATCGGTTAATAAACTAATATAAAAAGAATCATCCCACATTAATTCAGCAACTCCAAGGGGGGATTGAATATCTGGGAAACGGATTAAAACATCTTCAGGATATTCTTTTAGTAAATTTTCAGTCAACTCTAAGATCTCTCCTGTCCTTCCACTTCCAATATCGGGTATTTTAATTTTTTTCAATAGTTTTTACTGATCTAATTAAGGGTTCTATCCATTCTTT
>CAZOSQ010000425.1:0-3408 GCA_964582245.1 uncultured Bacteroidales bacterium
GAATACGTCTTAATGTTGCATATTTAGAAATTGATTCAGTGACTAATTTTCCTCCTGGGATAACTTATAATGCAAATGCAGAAAGGTTTTACGCGGGTACAGCATATTGTGTTTTAATATCAGGAACACCTACCCTGGCAGGCGAATTTGCACTTAAATTGTATGCAACACCGTATATAAAATATCCACTTTTAGGAACTCTTAAAGGACCCCAGGCAATTGATAACACCTCGGTAGTTTTAACTGTTAATAATGTTACAGGTATTGACCTTTCTGACACGAAACAATTCGAAGTGTTTCAAAATGTACCCAATCCTTTTTCTCAAAGCACCAGTATAGGTTTCTACTCCCCGGTCAGGGATAATATCGATCTTAAAATATACAGTATGTTGGGTGAACTCATTCACGAGGAATCCAGGCTGGTTACTTCGGGTGAACACTTTTTCCACTTTGATGGAGGTGAACTTTTACCAGGATCGTATCTTTACCAGGTAACATCAGGCTCTTCTTACTTTACACGAAAACTTGTAAAAACAAGGTAGGGTTTTATATTATGGATGAATAAACTGAGTGTATCAGAATTTAAACCTCGTTTGCACGGTAATATTCCTAGGCGGTCCTAAATCTCCGGGCCTGCCAAGATATTCTACATTGAAAACATTTTTAATTATGCTATTTATTCTCATCCACTTTGTGATATCCCAGCCAAGTCTAACATCCAGCAGGGAATAACCAATGGAATGGCTCGACCAGTATTCCGGAAAGCCTGGTTGTATAAGTTCACCAAATAAGGGATCAATAAATACATCATCGACATTTACCATCCTTGAATTATACTGGAAATTAAGGCCCGCGAACAGTCCCCGAAACCTTAAATTCATATCCCCCTTCAAGAGATGGTGCCGCCGGTATTTTAGAATATAAGATTCATCTTCATCTTTACCCACTTTATCTAAAATCGACGGATCCACAGGATTCATATAAGTATAGCCTGCCATCATTTGAACTGAGAGAGGCCCTGCCCTACCCTCTCCGCTAAAGGATAATTCCAGTCCTGTTATTCTGGCGGTACCAATATTGAGGGCTTTGAATCCGATATCATCTATCGTGGGAACCATGCTTGTATCTTTAGGATAGGCACCAAAAGTGTACTCAATCATATTCCTGTATTCTGTGCGGAAGGCAGCCAGATCTAAATAACCGATCCATCTCCCCACATTAATTGCCTGCTTTATTCCGAGCTCTGCATTCCATCCCCGCTCCGCTTCAAGCTCCGGGTTCTTAAAAATTTTAAGGGCGCCAACCTCTGCAGAAGCAAATTTTTCAGCCACCGATGGGTATCGGTAACCCTGGCCAAACGAGGCACGCAAAAAAGTGCTTTCAGTAGCCCGGTAATTAAGCCCCGCCCTAAATACCGGCTCCGAATAATCCAGATCATCGTTAAGTTTATTCACCTCCCATCTTACCCCGGCAGAAAGCTTTAAACGCTCAGTAACATGAGTATCTATTTGCGAATAAATCGATGCATTTATGCCCTTGTGTTCCAAAAACATATTCCCCCACACCGTATTGTTTAAGTACGAAATTCCGCTTGTCCAGTTGGTACTCTCTTTTATCTTGTTCAGATACTGGTATTCTGCATAATATAGTTTTGAATACCCCTGCTTATCAATATCCATGTTTTCATTTCCCACGCTAAAAAGCCGTGTTTTGAGCGAATGACGATCACCTTTTGGTGTAAAATACTCAATAAACGGATCAATATTATACCTATAGCCTGCCAGTGGTGTATAGCTGTCAGGACTCTGCCTGTAGGCTCCTGAATCTGCATTCATCCAAAGAATGAAGTCAGATGCCTCAAGGTACATTGCGCTTGCGGTTACACCAATGGAAAGGCCGCGTAGCTTTTTAAAATGATATCTTAGTCCCAGGTTGCCCCGTATCCGCCGTTCGAATTCCAGCTCCCTGTACCCCTCGTCGTTAAAGTAATTTCCGGCTATGGAGAGATCAAGATTCCCGATTTTCCGCAAATGCGAGAAAGATGCCCCTGTAAAAACAGGTATTTTGTCCCACCAAACCAGTTCCCTACGTTCCGGTTCCATATAGGCTCCCCTAAACACTGTCACCTCGGTTTTCGGAACGTTGCCCGGGAAACGCGTTCGAAGGTTGATCACCCCGTTAAGGGCAGAAGAACCGTACAACACAGATGAAGCTCCCTTTACAACCTCAACCTGGTTCATGTTTTCCACTGGAAGGTAGTTCCACTTAATATCGGCTGCATCCCCTGTTATCATGGGCATATCATCAACAAGCATTAATACACGGCTACCCACTCCGTAACTATAACCGCTTCCTCCGCGAATGCTTGGCTGACCGTCCAGAATACTGATCCCCGGAGTTTTTTCAAGAAGCATATCCAGTGAAGTGATGTTTTGGTCAGATATCTGATGCGGTTTTAGCACCTCCACCGATACGGTTAATTCAGATAGCTTCTGTTCATACTTCCCTTCACTTACCACCACTTCCTCCAGCATTCTTGAACTGATTTGCATCAGTATGGTTAAATTGATTTTCTCATTTTCCTCAACAACAATTTCCCTTTTCGACACCTCGTAACCCACATAATAAAATTCAAGAATATGACTTCCGGGTGTCAGTGAAAGAAAAAATTTTCCTTCACTATCCGAAATGGTTCCCGAACGCCGGTCAACACTTACATTAACTGCTACTAAAGGTTCCCGGGTTTCTACATTAAGTATGCTGCCGGTAACAGTTCCATTTTCCTGGGCTATCAGAACAGATGCGGAAAAGGTAATTATCAGAAAAACAAGACTTTTTTTCATCACCGCGGATTTGATATTTTTAAAATTTTTAAATGCACAATTTATACATTTAATCCGGTAATCATTTATTTTGAACCCATTTTTAATTTTGCACCATATCATTCATCAGAATTTATGACCTGAAATTTGTAATAAGATATCACGATTACATTAATTTGATTTTTATTGTTGTGTAAGTTTCCCTCAATTAGTCTCCCAATCCATATATTGTTTTAAAATACCGTACTGATGATACCGGTAAATTTTAAAAAAAAATGGTACAATGAAAATTTTAACATAGGAGATACCATTAGGATTAGAGTATACAAGGATGATCCCAGAGTTACTGAGGTTATTGTTTAAATTTTATTTCTATGAATGAAAAGTCAGGAAGTTTTATGAGCTATTGCCTAGAATCTTGAATTTTAAAACCAGCAAAAAATGAAGAAAGATATTCCAGGAACTTTTTTTCTGGAGTTATTTGGTGCAATGAATACAGATAAATGAACTTGGCTGGTCTATAAGTAAACAACATATAATTTGAAATTTCACAATTGGTTTTTAAACTAATTAATACCCACAGAAA
>CAZOSQ010000426.1:0-3387 GCA_964582245.1 uncultured Bacteroidales bacterium
CTTGCTCGATACCACCAATTGTAACTGTACCTAAAGCGGCAAAATAAGGTGTGAGGGAGGATATATCAGTATGAGCAGGATGTGCCTGTACAGTAATGGTATGGTTCGCGTAATCAATAACTGCATCATTGGCATCATCAATAGAGAAAGTAACGAAATCGGTAGAATCATAATAATTCAACTTCCAGCTAAAAGTATCACTCGTGTAAACATCTTTCCAATGAATGAAAACTTCTTCTCCCTCGTTAAGAGCATAAGCAATTTCAGATTGGGTGTTACAATAATCATCGTTGGTTTCAAATTGAACTCCATTGCACGAGCTCGACAAAGCTAAATAAGTATCTTCATTGGTCATTCCGCATGTAGATACCAATATTGCCCCATCGAAGGGCGCGACAAATCGAAACACATCATTACCCCCGGAATTATCGGCTTTATGGATACCTGTTGTTACATCAGTGACGGAATTACAGGATACTGTTTCAGGTGTACCAAATTCTACTACGAAATCAAAAGACAAATCAGCAACATAATCATCATTATAAAATAAAATTTTGTAAGTCTGGCCAGCACTTAATGAAGCATAACAGGTATCAACATTCCAGTCTTCTATAGTTTCTAAATCACCACCAATAAATTGACAATCGCCCATCATGATCATAGGTGTCACTCCTGAAATATATTCATCTCCCCCGTAAATTAATATTGTAGTATCTTGTACCGGTGTATACTCGTAGTAACTCATTAATGATTGCCCCATGAAAACCCCAGAATAACTACCAGAACCGGTAATAGGTATAGCTTGATTGCAGCTTAAGCCTAGCTGTGGTGTTGTTGCCGTGAATGATAAATCAAAAGCAAATCCCACTGAATTATAATCCGACCATTGAGATGGAATTATATAATACTGTTCGCCACTCTTCCCGCTAAAAGAAAAATGAGTGCCTAAACCAACCCAATTAACGTCAAAATATTCAAAGCTGAGTGGAAAAGAACAATTTTCAATACTTTTTAAAACGAAGATTCCCTCTTCCCAATCTTCGTCATACCCGATCAAATCTAATTTTACTATACCGTCAGCGGGCAAGGTATACGTGAATATAGGCGGAAAAGCACCATTGTAAGTTTCTGCCTTATTTCTTCCTTCATATGCTTTTTTAGGATTATCACATGAACTTCCTTCTGGTGCCACATAGTTTTGTTCTATCAGCTCGAAGCCATATTCATCTCCTGATCCATTGTAATTATCCCACATG
Organism: uncultured Bacteroidales bacterium; assembly: GCA_964582245.1. Lineage (GTDB taxonomy): Bacteria > Bacteroidota > Bacteroidia > Bacteroidales > CAZOSQ01 > CAZOSQ01. Next base: position 1,257 of record CAZOSQ010000426.1, read on the forward strand.
AAGTACAGCACATCACCCGAATTAGCAGTTACACTTAATTTTGGCTGACCATCCTGACAAGACCCATAATCGCTCGCCAACCAATTACTACATGAATTCAGGTAGCACCTCACATGAATATCTTCTAAATTAGTTAAACCACACGTGTGCACGGTCACCAGCACGCAGTCCTGGCTCACGGTGTAAGAGAACCATTCTTCCTCGAGCCCATCCGCCATGTTCATCCCGGTGGTGGCTGTTTTGGGATCTGAGCAATCAGTGCCTGTCTGTCCAAGAAGGCCTGAAATCAAAAAGAACCCTAGCATTAATAAGTAAATCTTTTTCATAATCCATTTGTTTTAAGTTCAAAAATTAAAATTGTTATATACTCGTTTTCAAAACATGAAACTATTGGCTTGTCTCTCCATTAGCTATCATTTCTCAAGCCTAATAAATCGGCAAACCTTATTAAATCAGCGTAATTTGTAAATTCCATTTTGCGTTTGATGTTTTTTCTATGTTGCTCCACCGTGTAACGGGATAATTCAAGTTTACCGGCAATTTCAGGGTTGTTTATCCCTGAAGCAATTAATGCCAATATTTGTTTTTCCCGATTTGTAAGCAAGTCATACTTATGTCTTTGATCTTTGATAAACAAGTTATCTTCCAGTACTTTTTTTATTTTTCCGGAATCCTTCCCCATTTCATTTACGGGACAAATGATAGAAGCTCTTTTTGAAAGTTCATTTTCCTGGTTACCAGCTACTAGTTTAGAAGTTGAATATATCCAGGTATACTGTTTTTCTCTTTTTCTCCTTATCCGCAAAAACATTGACAGGCACTTATCTTCTTTCTTTTCTTTGAAAAATTTCTCAATCATCTTGCTGTAATACTGATATTCAGAATCATCAAAAAGGATGGTTTTCGGGAAACGGGAACCAAGTTCAAGTATTTCATATAAACTGTAACCAGTAATAATACAGGTTTTATTATTAGCATATATTATATCTCCTTCTTTTTCTGTAATCATTAGCCCCATTGGCATAAAATCTGCCAAGGATTCCAGGGAATCATCATCTTGATATTTTTTTACCAGGTCAAATTGCTCGTGAATTTTCCGGTTATTCATATTCTTTCTCAAAATTAAATGCAAAACCTACTGCAATTTGGCAGAATATTGCCTTCAATTCAATACCCAACCTTTGGCATTTTTTATTTAGTTTACCGGAAAAAGGAGGCAGTTATTAATCAACGAGATGGTATTCTATCCACTTAATAAATACAATTACAACATGTTAATCTTTAAGAAAATCCATTGTACAAGTGTCTAGTCAAAGATGATCGTTCGGGTAAAATGTGATACAATCCTTGATTAGAAGAAGGTTTCATTCGTTTTATCCCATGTGGCACGTCGCAAGTTGAAGTAACATTAGAATAACTAAATGTAAAAAACAAGATTTACATTTATAAATTCCGATAAAATGCGGACAAAAAATAAAGAGTTAATGTTCTAAAATGATATTTTGAGCGCGATTGTTAAATTGAGGCCTTATCATCTTCAAGCGAATATGATGTTGTTTGACCTTTTCTATTCGAGAGTTTTTATTGCCATGTTTAGTTCTTGGTGGGTGGGTTAAGTGCAGTGGCATTGATCAATAACGGATACTATCAGCCAGAGGCTGATCGCATCCCTTGGGTGTTTAAATATAAGTCTTACGTCTTATTTAAAAATAGGGCCTTACAAGTTCGATTAATTAAATTAATTCAAATACTTCTGCAAATTTGATTAATTCTGCAAAATTTTTAAAACCTAATTTATGGTTTATGTTCTTTCGATGTTGTTCTACCGTGCGCCTTGAAATAAATAATGTCTCCGCGATTCCCGGGTTGTTGATACCGATGGCAATTAACCGAAGTATTTCTTTTTCTCGTTTAGTAAGCAAAGCAAATTTTGAAAAATATTTTCGCATGTAAGTATTTTCGTCCAACACCCTATGGATCTTGTTGGACATATCTCCCATCAAATCTACCGGGCAAGCAATAAGTATCCTTTCGCTCGCTTGTTTTTTGCCCCGGTAAAACAACAATTTTGAAGAAATATACATCCAGGTATGATTATCCTGTCCTTTTCTCCTGACCCTTTGAAAAAAAG
>CAZOSQ010000427.1:0-3382 GCA_964582245.1 uncultured Bacteroidales bacterium
AAAATCTCTTCCCAGTAATTCATTTTGGTTGTTTTTCATAAGAGAAATATTGGGCATGGTTTTACTCATCCCGTAAATTGTTATCATGTCGTATGCCATTTTAGTGGCACGTTCAAGGTCATTGGAAGCGCCCGTGGAAATATCATTAAAAATTACTTCTTCAGCGGCTCTTCCTCCTAATAAACCTTTTATTTTCCCGATAAGTTCTTCATGGGACATCAAGTAACGATCTTCAAGGGGAGCTTGCAATGTATATCCCAAGGCACCAATTCCCCGGGGAATGATGGAAATCTTATGCACCGGGTCAGCTCCCGGTGTAAAATGGCCGATGATAGCATGTCCTGATTCATGATATGCTACTATTTTTCTTTCCTTGGGATTGATCAGCCTGTTTTTTCTTTCCAACCCTGCTACTACTCGTTCTATTGCTTCTTGAAAGTCCGGTAATTCAATGGTATCTTTATTTTTCCGGGAAGCCAACAAGGCTGCTTCATTGCACACATTTGCCAGGTCAGCACCGGCAAATCCCGGGGTCTGTCGTCCTATCACATTTAGATCCCCGGGGTTATCCAAGGTAAGATTCCTGGTATGAACCCGGAGAATTTCAATCCTGCCTTTTACATCGGGTCGGCCCACCATTACTTGCCTGTCAAATCGGCCGGGTCTTAGCAATGCTTTATCCAATACCTCGGGGCGGTTTGTTGAAGCCATGATAACAACAGTATGGTGGCTGGAATCAAAACCATCCATCTCGGAGAGTAATTGGTTCAAGGTGTTTTCACGCTCATCATTTCCCCCTGTTTGCACTGCTTTTCCCCTGCTTTTACCTATTGCATCAATTTCATCTATAAAAATAATGCATGGGGATTTTGCTTTTGCATCTTTAAAAAGATCCCTTACACGGGCTGCCCCGACACCCACGAACATTTCGATAAAATCTGATCCCGTGAGACTGAAAAAAGGAACTTTGGCCTCTCCTGCAACAGCCTTGGCAAGTAAGGTTTTGCCCGTACCCGGGGCACCGACAAGTAAAACGCCTTTTGGAATTTTAGCGCCAAGGCGCGTGTATTTACCCGGATGTTCCAAGAAATCAACCATTTCTTCTAATTCATGCTTGGCTTCATCTACCCCTGCAACATCTTTAAATGAAACTCTTTGGTCAGCGGGTAATTCATAGATTTTAGCCTTGCTTCTGCCTATATTAAGAAAGTTTGTTTTTCCAAGTCGTTTGGCAAGAAAAAACCAGATAATTATAAAAATCAGCAACGGTAGAATCCAGTTGATAAAGAAGTCTCGGTAATTGATAGAATGCATAACCGCTGAATATCTCACATTATGATCTTCCAGGAGTTCTAAAAGTTTTTCATCTTCCATTCTTACCACTTGAAATTGTCTAGCCCTATCGTTCGTCCTGCCAACCCATGACTGCCAAGGAAACTTATCTAAAAGTGGCAATTCAGTTTTTTTTTCAAATAGTCCGGGTGATTTAAAAGTGCCTTTTATTTGATCTGGTGATATTACAACTTCAGCAACTCTTCCTCCTGTTAAACTATCCCGAAATTGGCTATAAGTAATTTTTTCGGAAATAGGTTTCGAAAAGAATACCATTTTTATTAATAATATGACTATGATTAGCGCCAGGAGGTACCAGGGGGTAAATTTATTCTTTTTTTTCATTATGTTATTATATGCACTTTATTTTCAACATAAAAGAGAATTGAATATGATAATCTAAGCTAAAATATAAGAACTTATTTGTCAAGGTAATTAGGCAATCAAGAGCAAAGACAATGCCGGGAGTTAAATCTTCCGGCATTGCAAAATCAATAAAACCTATTCAATGGATACTTGTTTCGGGGCTTTCTTTTTTGATTCTTCTTTCTTAGGAACTTGGATTCGCAATACACCGTTTTTATGTGTAGCTTTTATCTGGTCTGTATCTGCCGAATCAGGTAGAATAAAGGAGCGTTGAAATGAACTAAAACTAAATTCCCTTCGCATAAATTTTTCGTTCTTTTCTTCGCTTACATCTTCTTTTTGTGAAGAAACCGTCAATACATCATTTTCCACGTCAATTTTAAAATCTTCTTTTTCAAGACCTGGGGCAGCTACTTCAATATCATATTCATTGTCTTTTTCAAGAATATTTACTGAAGGTGTACTGATTCCGGGACGAGTGGTAAATTCCGGGACTAAATCTCTTCCTAAAAAGTCATCCACTAAATTTGACAGCCTACTTTTCATTGTTGGTAACATATTTTATAATTTTTTAAATTAAACTTAAAATTTTCCTATAAAAATGAGACAAATCCAATGCCAAAAAGGATTGAAAAAACTGTGACACACCATACTTGATTGCGAGTAAGAACTATATCTAACTATTTTATTAGACACATCATCTTTACCAATAATATATTGGTTTAATTTCTTGAAAAATGAATCGGAATTAACAGGAAAAAGATTTTATTAACAAATTTGAAGAAAATAACCTCCCTTTATAATAATTATTTAAGGAAAATTGTTTTTTATTTTAATCGCGAGAATGCCAAGATTGTTGAAAACTTGCACGTCCGTGAAAGAAACTTTTTCGTAAAAGAAAATAAAAAGAATTTGTCATGGAAAATTTAATTACATACAAGGGATTTACCGGTACCGTTCAGTATGACAAGTTTGATCACATGTACTACGGGAAAGTCCGGGAAGTTCCGGGTATTGTTTATGAAGGAAAAAACATGTATCTTCTTTTGACTGCTTTTCACCAGGCAGTTGATGAATACAGCGGCAAATACAGCGAATGTTAATAGGAAGGGGCAAGGAAAAGAACCTATTCAATTGGTTTCCTCTCCCGCCCATGTTATCTTTTCATTATATTGTTTATATATCAAGATAATAAGAATCGAAATCTTCATATTCATTTTTATCTAAATATCCATTCTCATTATCATCCCATGCTTTGAAAATTGCTTTGGCCAACTCTTGTTTATCAATTAGTCCATCCTGATCCTTATCCTTATCCCATCTTGAGTAAAAATCACTTTGAAAAATTTCCTTGTCATATTCTTCAATAGTTAAACGTTAATCATCATCCACGTCCCATTCCCCATATATGCCGGGGGGAGTGTTTGATGGCGGTACATCCTGGTAATAATAACGCTTGGCACGCAGCCATTCTTCTTCCGAAAGAATACTGTCTTGGTTCAAGTCCCAGGTACCGAAACTTATCTCGTAAAAATCCTCATCATCAAGGTAATTATCATCCTCGATATCATGATCAGGATAGTAGTTTGAAACAAAGGTTCCGGTGAATTCGGAACTATCAATTTTATTATCGTCATCTTTATCCCAATCTTCAAAACTCATATTTTTATTACGATCACAAGAT
>CAZOSQ010000428.1:0-3379 GCA_964582245.1 uncultured Bacteroidales bacterium
GAGGTGGTATCATTTTTTCTTGTTTGGTGGTAACATTTATTTTCGGTGTTAAAAAACTAATTTTTATATCTTCCTATAAATTTTTCGTTTATCATCAATAACCTCCACCTTTTTTAACCCGGGTGGCAATGATTCATGTTTACCAATAACAAGTATGGCACCATTTTCCATTAGTTCAAGAATTTCACTAAATAATCGAACCTGCATTTTTTTGTTGTAATATGTAGCCACTAAATACCTGCAAAGAACCACGTGAAATTTGTCTTTTGGTTTTTCGTAGCGAATGTCCATGCGATCATATTTTACCCTCTCCTTGCACAAGTTTTTAATAAAAAAAGTATCATCATTCATAGTAAAATACTTATCAACTAGAGTAGAGGGTACTTCCCTTATGGAACTTAGATTGAAACGTCCTTCCTTGGCCCTATCCAGTAAATGTTGGTCGGCATCCGTTGCTAGAATATAATAATCCAATCGCTTTCTTTCATCCTCCAAAAGGTTATTCATGATCATGGCCAAGCTATAAGGTTCTTCTCCTGATGCACATCCTATTGACCAACAATTGAGAAACTTATTCTTGTACAATAAATGAGGTAAGTGAATTTCTTCGAGTTTTTTAAAGAGATAACGATCTCGGAAAAATCGCGAAATAGTGATCCTGCACAATTCATCCAATACTTCCCATTCTGAAGGATTCAATTCCAAGTAAACTTGGTAAGCATTATAATTGGATAACTGCAAGTTCTTAATCCGGCGATTTATTCTTTTGCACACTTGGTCATGAACTTTCTTAAACCCCTTCCATTGCATACTCATTTTCGGAAGTGCCCATTGTAAAAAATCTATGCAGTTATTTCTATCCATCTTATATTCTTATTATAATAGTTAAACATGATCATTCCTTAGATTGTTTTTTAATTGCTTAATATTATAACAAACTGATACATGTATAAGGTATTCAACGATTTACAGGTTTAACTTACTGCTTTTTTAGGCCTACTTGTTACAGGTTGATATTGATGGTTGAGGATTCACCACGACCTTTGATTTTAAAAGTATAATGCTATTTAAGATGAGATGCGTGATTAGTTGCTGGTTAATTTTTTATTTTTTAAACAATAACTTTATATAAAGTCAATAATTACTTCATATAATAGGCTTTAAAGTAATATAAAGTGTTCCGGAAAATTTGGCTACCGGTTCTTCATCCTGGTTATAAATAAGAACATCATGATGGGCCAAGCGCCTACTTTTTGAAATCTCATTGGCCTTGGCATATAAAATATCTCCTACTTTTGATTTTTTAAAAAAAGTTATACTTGAAGAAATACTTAAGGCAACATGCCCGTAAGCATTTGAAGCCGCACCAAAAGCGAAATCTTCCAAGGTGAATAAAGCACCTCCCTGGACAGTACCGGCAGCATTTAAATGACTCTCTTTAACTTCCATTTTCGCCAAGGAATAGCCAACATCCATTTTCACAAGTTCTATCCCGTTTCCAGTGGCAAAACGGTCATTCAAGAAATACTCAAACAATTTTTTATCCATGAATTACATAATTAAAAATTTTCCATTCCTTCCAGTCCAGGGCCTAGTATAGAATTTGGTGTAAAAATGAGCGACCTTTTCTTGATAAAAAGTAATTTTTACCCTAGCTATCACATATGACGATTACTGGTTCAAAATGGTAAAGATATTATTTAGACTTATTATTAAAAACATTTAAACAAATAAAAAAATGAATAGTTTGCTCCCCTCGATGGATCCGGGGAAAAAATGGCCAACAATTAAAATACAGCAGCAAAAGGAACTATCAGGCAGTACTTTTCGATGAAGTATAAAATAAATTATCATTTTAATAACTTGTGACGCATCACAGGTATTAAAGCGCATCGGATTTACCTTCAACCCGGCATAGTGGCTGAAACGTCAGGACGCTTTATCATTGAAAAGACACTAGTAAAAACTTCTGACGATAAAAGAATTGGAAAAGTTTCCGACCATGTGGTTGAAAAGATCAGGCAGGAGGTTTCAGATTCCATGAATGGCCGCGATTTACACCATAAAGTAGAAGATTACATTCACCAGTTATCCCCAAAAGGTGTTGACTATGAAGAAGTAAAACATCAAATGGAGCATTTTGTAAATGAAATTTCCATGGATGAAACTTTTGATTTCGAAGACCCTGTACACTTCAAAAAGATATTTAAATGTCGCCACCGAACAACCAAATGTTAGTAAGGAAGATGCAAAAAAAATGTATGGTATATTTAACCAGGTTCATTCTGCGTATAAATCAGGAAGCGATCCGGCAAACAAAGCTGCCCACGTAATTGATACGTTGAGTGGTAACGAGGAAAAGAGTAAACAAGTAAGAGGAAAAATTGAGGATTATTTACAACATTCCGATCAAGCCGCCCTTAAACCAGATAATACCAGGAGTGATGTGAACAAGATTTTACCTGATCCCTCAACAGCCCGGGCTGTCATCGGGTATAGAATGGAATAAACAGGTAAAATCCACCTTGGCGAGTTTGCTGGGCAAGTCAACCAAGTTAAATAAAGAACAAGCTGAAGATGCTATTGCAAACTATTGAACAAACCATAGAGGATTTTAAATCAAGTTCTTCAAACCAAGTACAAGAAGGAAAAAATAAGGTGAAGGAACTTTCGGCTAAAGCGAAGGCTCACCTAGTGACGCGTCACATGTATTAAAGCGCATCGGATTCACCTTCAACCCGGCATAGTGGCTGAAACGCCAGGACGCTTTATCATTGACAAGACACTAGAAGATAAACTAAGAAACTACTTCCGGGAAGTTGACCGACCGGAACTTGATCATGCACGATCCCAAGGCAACTCCATCAATCCTAAAACATAGAGTTAAAACTTTTGATAAAAATACTTTAATTGCTCTTTTAAGTTCCAATAAAAAAATACTGAAAGAGGATGCCGAAAAAGTTGTTTAAAATTGAAGATGCCAGGAATAAGGTAATTTCTGAAGCTGAAAAAGTACAACACGAGGTAAAAAAACGTCTTCGACAGGCTGAAGAAACCGCCTTGGAAGAAACTAATAAATTGAGGAAGGCAACAATTGCCGCTTCATGGTGGATTTTTGCCACTGTAACAATTCCTGGTTTGGCCTCCATACTGGGTGGAATTTTAGCTTACACCCTATAAAATAATTTCAATTGCCTACATATGCGTGTGTCTTTAACTAGAAGCTAGATGTAGGTATTTTTTTTTAGCAAAAAGTAACAAAAAAATGAATTTTTGGCGTGAAATTTTCAATAGAATTAAACAGTTTGATCTTTAGCATTGTTTTAAACAAATAGCTAGGATAAGAAAGTAAAATTAAAAAATAACTGATATGGATATG
>CAZOSQ010000429.1:0-3369 GCA_964582245.1 uncultured Bacteroidales bacterium
GGATACTGATAATCTACATGGAAATGTAATTTTCAAAAGTACTGCCAGGATATCATTGACAGCTGGTGAAAATATCTTTTTGGAACCAGGAATCCTAATTGAAGAAGGAGTAGAATTGACAGCAACGGCTAATGATGATTACCTTTATGATGATCCAGTTTGCCTTCCCAACTGTCTTAATTTATGCGAGGACAACAAGAAATCAGGTGAAACTTATTCTAGATCTTCTAATGAATTTTGGATACATGATGATTTTTTTGAAGAAAATGCTTTTCAACATGATAAAATTGTCAATATATATCCCAATCCTTCAAATGGTAGTTTTAATTTATCCATAAAAGGGATTGAAGAAACCCCTTGCAGCATTGAAATTATTAATTCGCTTGGACATGTTATTGAAAAACGAAAAAATTGTAGCAATATTGAACTATTTGATTTATCCACTAATACAGGTTTATATTTTATTATTATTCGTTTTAATGAAAATATATACAGTGGGAAAATCATTATCAAAAAATGATTAGGTTAAATTTGGGAATAAAAATATCTGGCTGTTAGAAAATTGACTGCAAGGCAGCTTCAATACAAGAACGGCAAATATCTATCCACCACCCGCTTATTTGACGAACAAGGCGGCTTGGAAAGAATTTCCACCAGGCGATCCAACATGTTGGTTCATGATTTTAAATATGACTTCAACCCGTTGAACGGGAACTTGTCCTCTCGGGAAGATGTATTGAAAGGATTAAAAGAAGAATTTAATTATGACAACTTGGATCGCTTGACAGATATTTACAAGAACAAGACCCTTACCATGCACCTGGATTACCAGGCCAATGGTAACATTGATTACAAGAGCGGCTGGGGCAAATACCAGTATGACAAAACCGGTTTTGCTGGTCCACATGCCGTGACTTCGGTGACTAATCAACAGAACAAGGATGTAACCAATCAAAAGATTGATTTTAACCGGTATAACATGGTGGAAGAGATTACCAATACCACCACGGGCGAAAAAATGAATTTCACCTATGGCCCCGGCCAAACCCGGAAAATATCCCGTTACACCTCCACCGCGGGTAATATCACCAAGTACTATTTCGGGAACATGGAGAAGACCATTACCTCGGCAGGGAACGAGGAGCAAGTATTGTTTTTGGGTGGGGGTAATGGCTTATCTGCCATTTATGTCACCGGCAAAAATGATGATGGCACCTATGAAAAGTTGTATCACGTGCTCACTGACCACCTGGGATCGTTGGTGGCCCTGGCCGATGAAAATGGAAATATTACCCATGAACAAAGTTTTGATGCCTGGGGCAATTTTAGAGACCCCGGTACGTGGGGAGAAACCCATGAACAAGCTGGGATATTCGGCCGGGGATATACCGGGCACGAGCATATAGCAGCTTTCGACCTGGTAAATATGAATGGCAGGGTGTATGATCCATACATAGCACGTTTCTTGAGCCCGGACAATTACGTTCAAATGCCAGGGTCAAGCCAAGGGTTTAACAGGTATAGTTACTGCCTGAACAACCCGCTGGTTTATACCGACCCTAGTGGGGAGATTTGGAATTTCTTACCTTGGGTCATTAATACTGGAATGGTCGCAGGCTGGTCATATCTTTTTGCAAAACCTGGATTAGACCATGCCCAATCTCAAGGGTATGGTTATAATGATTGGCAGACTTATGCTTATGGTGCAGCAAGTTGGGGTGTAAATGTGGGGGCAACTATAGCAAGTGCTGGTGTTGGCGGGCTAAATATTCCATTTAGCAATACTTTAAGTATTATGGCAGGCTCTCTTGTGAACTCTACAGGTAATTATGCTATTACTGGTGGACAAACTGATGTATCAATCGGATTTGGTGTGGCTTCATATAATTTTACACAAAGAGAATGGGGTTACTTAGGAAAAAAAGGGAATAGTGCGCTTGAGAATATTGGCTATGGATTAGGTGGTTTAGCAAATATTTCTGATGTGTTAACAGGCTTTAATCCAGGTGAAGTTGAGTTACAAACAGAGAATTTGTCAAATGCAAATGGGAAAGATTTAGTAGGACATTCTCAGCTTAATGATGGCGGAAATGTTTTAATTGATTATGGACCGACAGGAGATTGGGCTAAGTTTGAGCCAGGGCGTAATGATTGGATTAATTATGCTTCTGGAGGTCGACATAAACTTGTTAATGATATTCCAGGCACGAAATTTGACCCTGTAACAATAAAGGGAGTTAACGTAAACCGCTTAAATAGAATATCAAGTCGTTTAAATTCAAACCCAGGTAACTATCAGGTTTTAACAAAAAGTTGTAGTTCTGTTGCTTCACGAGCTTTGACTTTATCAGGAGCACCTGCCATGGGGCTACATCCATATTTATTACATGCTCAAATGTATATGAGAGGTTTGGGTGTAAGACCTTCGATTTATTCATATTTTTTATATTAATTATGAAAACTATACTCGGAATAATTTTATTTGCTTTATCACTAATACCATATGTTAAAGATGAAATATTAAGCAAGTTAAAGGCAGTTGACAACTGGTTAAGATTTTATATGTTTAACTATTCACGCACTAATGATTATTAAAATGAATTATTTAGTAATATTTTGCTTGTTTTTTTGTTGCACAAAGGAGCCAATAAGAGAGAAAATAATCATAGAAAAAATCGTTGTTTATGAGGACTTCTATAAAGCAGGGTCTACAGCTTTATTAAAAAATGTGTTCGAAGCTCCATTATCTTATGAAGTTGATACTGTATTTGTTAGGGTAGAAGATGAAGATATATGCGACTTCGAATTTATATTAAATAATGCAGACGTAAAAAAGCACAAGCAAATGAAAATCAATGTTGATTTAGCTTTGCTTGTGACTATTCAAAGCCAAGAACATTATTTTATTATTTCAGAATCAAGTAATGTGATTATAGATTTGACGGATAATCTTAACTACAGATTAAACACAGACGAGTTGCAAAATAAAGCGAAAGAGTTTGTGCAAAAATATGATTAACAATAAAAGCCCCAGAATTTTCGGGGCTTTTTATATCAACAAACTTTGCAATTTATTTTTAGCAAAAAAAACGTCCAACATGGCGAACACGTGGGATTTATCTTCCGGGGAAAGTTTTTCCAGTTGCTTCATGCATTTTAATGTCTCGTTATCAATGTTTTGATACTCCACCCCCGCTGATTGACGGTTGCACCGCCAATCATAACAAATTCAGCAGGTTCTGCCTGCTATTAAAAAACAACAAAAAAATATACCAATGAAAACACTTTTTTTCTTATTGGCAACCATAACAGCCACCCCACATGGCGCAAGTCTTTTTGACTTGTGCCTTAAATAATTAACACTAAAAT
>CAZOSQ010000430.1:0-3358 GCA_964582245.1 uncultured Bacteroidales bacterium
CTTCAAATAATTATGGAATTGTCATGCTTGTCCTGTTAAAAGTTAATTTATTTTAAGCAATGGCAAGTTAATTGATTTTGCATAAAATTTAAAAAGATTATTAACCCTTTTTTAGATGTAAAAAGTTGATTTAGGTTACTTCGAGAGATATTTACCCAGCTTGAGTACTATGCTTTTAGCCGTTGCAGGTTTGGTTATAATATCATTAAAGCCATTTCGAGAAAAGTGGGTTAACTCGTCATTCATAAAAGAATTTGTCATCCCGATAATGGGTATCATTTCATTAAAGAGCCGGATTTCTTTGGCAACTTTAATCCCATCGAACACGGGTAATTGCACATTGATAATGACAAGGTGTGCTTTTTCTTTTTTCACAGCTTCTATAGCACCAATTCCATTATCCAGGTGGATGATTTTTACATTCGTTGGATTTAGGCAAGATTGAATGTACTTGAAATATTTTGAATCATCTTCTACAATGATGATTGTTTTTCCAGACCAACTAGGAATTACTTGTAGGTTAGTATCTATTCTTCCATCCTGGTCATTTTTGTCAAAGATTTTATAAGGTATTGAAAAATAAAAAGAAGATCCTTCATTTTCCTTGGAATCTAACCATATTTTGCCTTCTAGCAATTCAATAAGTCCCTTGGCAATAGTTAGACCTAGACCGTTGCCTTGGTACCTGCGAGAAGAAGATGTATCAGCTTGAATAAATCTTTTGAAAATTCTTTGCCAATCTTTCGTTTCCATACCTATACCGGTATCATGTACGGAAAATTCCAGGTAGTCGTTTTTAAAGGTACAAGTATATTTAATATATCCAGAATCCGTGAATTTAATTGCATTATCAATGAGGTAGTGTAAAATTTGTTTCAGCCTGATGGGATCAGAATATACTGATGTCAATTTTTCAGATTCATCATAATGATAGAGTAATTGGATATCTTTATTTCTTTTGGTTATTTCTGATTTGAAGTTCAAGTATAAATCATTAAATAAACCAATGATGTTGCATTCCTTTTTTTTAATGGGTAATTGTCCTGATTCAATTTGTGATAGATCAATCAGGTTATTTACGAGATTTAACAGGTGATTGCTACAATTATCAATAATATCCAGGTATTGATTTTTTTCTTCCCGTGACAAACTATCTTCCCTTAACATATCAGAAAATCCCAGAATACCATTTAGTGGGGTTCTAATTTCATGTGACATGTTCGTGAGAAATTCAGATTTTAATTTATCCGATTCTTCAAGGTGTTCCTTGGCTTGTTTTAAAATAGATTCAATTTCCTTCTGTTTGGTTATATCTGTTACGATAGCGAAAAACCTTTCCGAGGCATTATTTAAAAAGATTGGTGTGGAGCGAATTTCCACATCTCTTTTTTCACCATTTGCTAGATTATGCTTTAATTGAAAATAATCTCTTTTTTCTTTGTTAGCATTTTCAATTTCCTTTAAAATCTCTTGATCATTTTCGAGGCTGAGATCAATCAAGGTCATATTAAGAAGCTTTTCTTTCTTATAACCGTAAAATTTTTCGGCAGCCTTGTTTGCATCTAAAATTTTCAGGGAGTATGGATCCAAAAGATACATAACAGCATTATGATGTTCAAAAAGTGCTGAATAATTTTCTATCGTTTGGTTTAAAGATTGATTTGCTTTTTCGAGTTGTGATATACGTTTTTCTAATAATGCATTTTGATGGGCAAGACTTCCTTTTGTATATGCTTCTTTCATATATAGATAAGTAATATGGTCATGGAAAAACTATATTTCAAGTTTTATAAAAAACCTCGACCTTTTCATAAGTTTAAACACCCTTCTCTTCTTCAAGAATTTAAAAATAATAAAAATTTTATAATAAATAAAAAAGTATGGAAGATATAGAAAGAATCAAAATAAATTTTTGACAAAACAAGTGTTTTGTAGGATAAAAGAATTAAAAAATGATGTGAATATGAAAAATGAAATTCTTTAAAATTTATTTTACCCGGTGTTCTTTATAAATTGTTTTAGGAGTATTGTAAAATTATTGGGAACTCGTAAAATAACAATTTTATAGTTTCCAATATTTGTTCATTGCTTCATTTTACTCCTGTTATTTCTTGATAATGGTTTCATTTCTATCGGGTCCTACTGATATGATGGATATTGGGACATGAATTTCATTTTCAATAAATTTAATATAATCCAATAATTTACCAGGTAGCTCATCATATATTTTTGTGTTGCTAATATCCCCTTCCCATCCATCAAAATCCTTATATACAGGTTCTTTAATAATTGAAGGGTCATTTGGAAAACGTTCTGTCACTTCCCCATTTATCTTGTATCCAGTACATACCCTGATTTTCTTCATTCCTGTAAAAACGTCAACTTTAGTCATTATCAATTGGGTTACACCATTGATAATAACCGCGTATTTTAAGGCAGGTAAGTCTAACCATCCACATCTCCTGGGTCTACCCGTGGTAGATCCGAATTCATGTCCGTTATTTCTTAATTCCTCTCCCGTTGAATCATGTAATTCCGTGGGGAATGGCCCACTGCCGACCCTTGTGCAATATGCTTTAAAAATACCAAAAACATCACCAATCCTATTGGGAGCCGGTCCTAAGCCAACACAGGCCCCGGCACAAATGGTATTTGATGAAGTAACAAACGGATAAGAACCGAAATCTATATCCAATAAAGTGCCCTGTGCCCCTTCTGCTAAAATAGATTTGTTCTCTTGAAGATAATCATGTAAAAGGTATTCGTTATCAATTAATGTAAATGATTTTATAGTTTCTATTCCTTCCATCCAACCTTCTTCGTATTCTTCAATTTTATATTTGAGGGGATATTGTTTTAAAATATCTTGGTGTTTTTTTGTAAGGCCATGGTATTTTTCTTTAAAATTCGGTGATAAGATATCGCCAACCCTAATTCCATTTCGCCCTGTCTTATCCATGTACGTGGGGCCTATTCCTTTTAATGTAGATCCAATTTTTGTAATACCTTTTGCTTCCTCGGAAGCCTTATCCAAAATACGGTGAGTGGGTAATATCAGGTGTGCTTTTTTGGATATATAGAGCTTATTATTAAAAGTTAATCCCAAGGATTTTATAGAATCTATTTCTTTTTTAAATACAATAGGATCAATTACCACGCCGTTACCTATGATATTAATTTTATCCTCATGAAAAATTCCGGATGGGATGGTATGAAGAATATGCTTAATTTCATTGAATTCTAACGAATGTCCAGCATTTGGACCACCTTGAAAACGAGCGATAACATCATAATTTGGGGCTAAAACATCTACAATTTTTCCTTTACCTTCATCTCCCCATTGAAGGCCAAGTAATAC